>CAIXOA010000171.1 GCA_903920925.1 uncultured Microcaldota archaeon
CTTTTGAGCTCGGAAAGGAAGGGGCAGGCGGGGTTTGTACAGTATAGGGAGAGGTTTCCTTTCCTTTCCAGAGTAAGAATGCCGAGGGAAACGAGATTGTCCAGTTCTTTTTTGGTTTCCGGGGCGGATGTTTTGGCGCGGCGGGAGATTTCCCTGAGGTGTAGGTTTTCTTCAAAAAGAACGACGCTCAGGACTTTTACTTCTGCATTTGAACGGAAAAGCCTTTCCAACATGTTATCTTTGGTATAACGATTGTTATTTTAAATATAACACTCACTTGTTCTCGCACCTCAATTGCACGTGCATGTCCATGCGGTCCTTCTGGTTCGCCTGCTCGTCGTAGGCGAAAATGGCGATGTCGCACTTGTAGAGTTGGGGCGGCGTGGTGAAATTGGAATAGACTTTTATGCCCTTGGACAACGAGCCACGGGGCTCGCAAATCCCGACTCTAACCCTGCCGGTGTTCACAATCGCTGTCTGGGACAAGGAAAGAGCGGGCGGGAGCTTCACGTCCGCCTCGTACCACATGGGCAAATCGCGCGTTGAATCTATCTTTATGATTATGTCCACGGAATCCACGCGCCTTGCGGCGAGCGGGCCCGGATAGATTGAGAGTTCCGCCTTCATGCTTCCACCCCGTACGATTATTGTGGAATTAGTAATATAAAGGATTAGTTAGAAGGGATTCCCATGAACGCTGTTCAGATTATGTTCTTGTTTGGAGTTGTGCTTTTCTCCGGATGCTGCGGGTCCACGGGGCCATCGGAAAGCTCCGGCTCATGCTCGCTTGGGACCTACGGTTCGGCTTGCACGGATTTGTGCGACAGGATGGGTGGGGACAGTTGCTTCACGCAGTGCATGGATGAGGTGCGCGCGCGGGGCCTGGGGGACGCGACAACATGCTGCACGTCCACATACAGGCAGGGATGCGAACAGATGTGCAGTGAGTATTCGAGCGTTCCGCATGACGAGTGCATGAGCGATTGCGAGGGGCAGTTTTCCAGCCTGGGTTTTTCGCTGGATTCATGCGCGCTGCCGGTCTGAGTTCCCAAGGGATTTAATACCTCCCTGGAAAAGGTGGAAGCGTGATACCCGAATCAAAATTCATACGGAAGGAAATCGTGCTGCGGAACATGTGGCTCGCGGACGAGGTGAGGCTCACGCGCAAGTCCATGGTGAGGTGGGTGGCGCTTTCTCTAGGTCTTATTTCAGAGAAGGAGAGTAGGGATTTGATTGTGGATTTGCTGGATGTGCTTTTCGAATTCTTTGCGAAGGCAGAGGAGCCGACCACGCAGGAGATTCTGGACAGGCTGAAAGTCAAAACTAGTGAGGAGCCGAACCCCAAAGCAGTGTATTATCATCTCCAGAAATTGATGGACCAGGGATTGCTGCAGAGGGAGAAGGGGAAGTATTTCATCTCGCGGGAGAACAAGAGATTATCCGTGGCGGTGAAGGAACTCTACCTGAAGGAAGTTAATGAGGCGCTGGGCGAAATAACGAAGGCGTTGGAAGGATTGGAGAAATAGTCAGGCGCGGGGGGGAATTGAACTTCTGGATTTCCGCACCGTTAGGGGGGGAATGGACTTGCGGGCCAACTTCTTCCTGTCCGCAACCATCTCGCGGATGAATTTTATCGCGATTTCGGGGTCCTTGCCGCATACCATCACATCTCCGCTCCCATCTCTGGCGAACCTTATCCCTGTGAGTGCCTCGGCGTCATGTACATCCTTGGGCTTGGTGTTGCTGGAATTGTACAGCAGCACGGCATCGGGAAACATCCTCCGTATGCGGGGTGCGATGTCCTGGAAGGCGTCGCGGTTGTCCGCTATGATGTTGTCCAGTATGTATGCGTCGTAATGGATTTCCTCCACGTTCAGATAGCCCCTAAAGCTGATGGCTA
Source organism: uncultured Microcaldota archaeon (assembly GCA_903920925.1). Classification (GTDB taxonomy): domain Archaea; phylum Micrarchaeota; class Micrarchaeia; order Anstonellales; family Bilamarchaeaceae; genus CAIXOA01. The sequence goes on from CAIXOA010000171.1 coordinate 1,901, forward strand.
TGCTCAGCTCCGCTTCCGGCATGCTGCTCCTGAAGGCTTCCTTGAAATTGCGTATGGCCGTGGGGTTGTCTTCGATGAGCAAGACCTTCATGCGTTTAATTTGTGGGCATACGAATAAAAGGATGGGGTTTGCTGCGCGCATGGGGGACCGCCACATGGAAAGGCATAACTGTGTTTATAAATAGGGAAAAGTGAATATTTAAAAATACTGCCTGAGAAGGTATATACGTTGATTTTATGATGCAGAACCAAAAAGAAAAACATGGCGCTGCCTTGGATACGGTGAAGGCGCAGAAGCCGAGGCGGGAGAAACCCCGGATGAGCTCGGGAAAGAAACTGGAGCCGGACCTGAATGCATCGGCAAAGGGCGCACGAAGGACAGGCAAAGGGGAGGAAAGGGTGCTGGAGACGTGGGAAGTGGCATGCTCCGTATGTGGAAAGCCGTTTGAAGTGCCTTTCCCCCCTAAGCCAGGCGTGCCTTGCTATGGCCCATGCTGCGAGGAAAAGCGCAACAAGGGCTCGTTCTAGGCAAGGTTAGAGAATTCAGATTTTCCTTCTTTCAGGAGTTGGGATTGGCGGCTGGGCCGGCGGCTTCAGGGATTTGCCCCTGTCCACGACCATGGTGCGGATGTAGTCCAGCAGTCTTTGCGGCACCTTCATGCAGAAAACGATTCTGCCGTCCGCGCCCCTTGCAAACCTTATTCCGTATCTCATCTCTTCCATTGCGGCTATCTTATCCCCAACGGCACTGGAGTCGTGGATGAGCACGGCATCGGGGAAGCGGCGGGATATGTCGGGCAGTATGTCGCCGAATGCGAACAGAACGCCATCCGGCCCCTCCATCTTGTTGTCGCAGATGTAGGCGTCGAATCTTTCTTCCTTGAGGGCTTCGTATTCTCTAATGCTGGTTACCAAGGTTATTTCTGCCTCGGGCATATCCCTGCGGAAAGCGCGCTTTATGAGAACTATGTCGTTCTCGTTGTCCTCAATCAGCATGACCTTCATTGAAACACCAAATCCATACTCTTATTGCAACATACGATATATAAAAAGGTTTTTCATACAAATAAGCCCCATGGATTTCTCAGGATTCTACAAGCTTCCAGTAAAGGATAGGCTGGCGAAACTTAAGGAAGCCGGAAAGATTAGTGTGGAAGATGAGAAGGTGCTCCTGGACGGAGACGCCCTGAAGATGGAGGTGGCGGACCGCATGGTTGAGAACGTGGTGGGCAGGTTCCACCTTCCTTTCGCGGTGGCGCCAGGGTTTCTCATTAACGGGAAGGAGTATGTGGTGCCCATGGTGGTGGAGGAGCCCTCGGTGGTTGCGGGCGCGTCTTATGCGGCGAAGCTTGCACGGGAGAGCGGCGGGTTTTCCGCGGAGGCGGACGAGCCCATAATGGTCGGGCAGCTGCAGATTGTGAATCCCAAGAGGGGCGCGGTGAAGAAAGTGGAAGAAGGGCGCGAACGCATAATGGCGAAGGCAAAGGAATTCGCGGCCGGGATAGAAAGATTCGGAGGAGGGGTAAGGGGGATGGGCGTGCGGGAGATCGCCTCCGCACGGGGGAATATGCTCATAGTGGAATTTGACATCGACGTGCGGGATGCGATGGGCGCGAACACAGTGAATACCGTGGTGGAGGGCACCGCGCCGCTCGTGGAGGAAATCACGGGCGGAAAGGCGAAGCTGAAGATACTTACAAATCTCGCTGTGAAAAGGAAGGCGAGGGCGAAATGCACCTGGAAGAAGGAAATTATCGGGGAGGCGGCAGTGGAGGGCGTGCTGGATGGATATGAGATGGCCGCGAATGACGTGTATAGGTGTTCC
>CAIXOA010000172.1 GCA_903920925.1 uncultured Microcaldota archaeon
CGGAAGTTAAGGTTCTCGGAACCGTTCTTTTTGAAGAAAACCTCCACCTAAGGGAAATCTCCCGGAGAGCCAAAACTTCTGCCCCCGAGACCAAGAAGGAACTCGACAATCTTGTCTCCCTCGGCATCCTCACTTTGGAAAGAAAAGGCAACCTTTCCCTCTACCGCACAAACCCCGCCTGCCCCTTCCTTTCCGAGCTCAAAAGCTTATACCTAAAAACGGATGGCGTTTTCTCCATCCTGCGCAAAGAGCTCCAAAAGCTCCCCGGCATAAAATATGCACTAGTTTACGGAAGCATGGCAAAGGGCACCTATTCCGAAAAGAGCGACCTGGACCTCCTCGTCGTTGGAAAAATAGAAGAACCATCACTGGAATCACTGGCATTCAGGCTCCAAAAAATATTAAAGCGCGAAATCAATTACATCCTCTGGAGCGAGAGGGATTACCGCTCCAAAGCAAAGGAGGGGGGAAGCTTCATTTCCTCGCTCCTTTCCTCCCCAAGAATAATGCTGGTGGGCGATGAGGATGGATTTGGGAAAGCTTGAACGGCAGGGGTTGATAGAAAAAGTAAGCAAAGACCAGAAGCTTGCCGGGGAACTGGTCAAAAGTGCAAAGAACGACCTCCAAGCTTCGGAAGACAACCTCCGCATAAACCACCCGGATTGGGCGCTTGCCATCTCATACCACGCGATGCTCAGCGCAGGGATGGCCCTTATGGCGGCGAAGGGCTTCCGCGCCTCCGGCGACAGCCACCACCTTTCCGTGGTGAAATTCTGCGCAGAGGTTTTTCCGGCAGAATCCGCCCAGCTCGTTTCCTCCTTCAACAAATACCGCGTAAGAAGGAATGACATAATTTACGGGGAGGCAAAAGATTCCGTGGGGGAAGACGAAGCCCTCCGCGTAATCGCCCGCGCAAAGGAATTTGTTAAAAAAGTGGAGGAAATGCTGGCTGGCTAATCCTATTTCCCCGGCTTGTTGTTCGCCCGCATATATTCCTCATCCCTCTTCGTCACGAGCCCGGCATCAAAGTACGCCTCAAAAGCAGAGCCATGGTAGTAGTTTATCACCATGTTGTAAACCTTCGGGAAAGGCTCCTTGAAATCCCTCGTCCTTCTCTCCCTAGGTTCCCCGCCAAGCTTTTTCTGTGCTTCCCTAAGCTTATCTATGCGCTTCTCCCTGTTGCCGAACGTTTCCGGCTTCTTCCTGAAGCGGTGCGCATGCCTCTCCTTTTCGGAGAGAAGCCCGACGCTTTTCAGCGCCCCGAAGGACGAGCCATGGCGGTTTGCCAGCCACCCAAGCCCGTTCCTGCTAAAATCGTCATCCCCTATCTCGACCGGCTTCTTTCCTACGTATGCCACGAATGAGATGATTGCCGCCCTCTCCACGCCCGGGATATCGTATTTTTTACCGGGAAGGCACATCCTTCCCTCCCGCAGCAGCTTCCTTACCCTCGCCTCCGCCATCTCGGGGTGCATCGCCTTCAGCATCGCAACCTGCACCGGCTCTGGGATGGGCCATTTCCTTTCCTTGTGCGCCTTCGGCTGGGCGCATGGCTCGGGCTCAAGCAGCCTCAGCAGGGTTTTCATCCTTCTTATCGCGGCATCCATCTCCTGCGGATGGATTGCGGACGCAAGGTTTCCCATATGCATATATTCCTCTTTTGAAGTTTAAAAAATAAGACGCCGGGAGCACTTTAGGCTTTCACTCCAGCAAAATCCCAACACAATTATTTCTTCTTTAAGCCATCTTTGGCCGGGGCAGTGGCTTCTGTCCCTTCCATCCTTTTCGCCCTGTCCTTTGCAACGAACCTGCTTTCCGCCGCCACTATGCGAGGATCTTCCCGTATAGACCGGTATCTTTGTTCCACCAGCAACGTAGCACGCATTACGTCCCTGCCAGTGGGCGCCCGTCCGGTAGGGAAGGCAATTATTCCTGCGAGAAAATCTACGTCGATTTCCATCCCGACGCGCAATACCTCCTCAGCCGCATTCGGGTTGATGCCATCCTTTAACATTGACTGTATGCTCTCTGGCCCGCCCAGGTCTCTATGATTCATGCAACCATAACTTTTTCCGCCAAGCTCTCCGCATCCCATATTTCCACCCTGCATTATCGTTGTTCCAAGTTTATGCAGGAAATCTTAAAAATAGCCACTTTTGCCGGAGGCTGGATGCAGAAACGCCGGGGGAGGGATTTGAACCCTCGACTCCTTTTGGGAGAACAGCTTAGCAGGCTGCCGCCCTACCGGACTAGGCGACCCCAGCACC
>CAIXOA010000173.1 GCA_903920925.1 uncultured Microcaldota archaeon
ACTATTATGCGGAGGGTAGGGCGGGAGGTCTCCTTCACCGCCTTCTCCAATCTTGAAATCTCGAAATTCTTCCAATTCTTTATCACTTTTACTGTATCCCCGGGCTCCAAATCGAAGGTGTGGTGCCTTCCCTTCTGCACGAACTCCTCGGGGTTTCCGGAGATGATCACGCCGCCGATGCGGAGGCGGTTCGCGGCTTCCGCGAATTCAACGTTCTCAACTCTGAGAGTAATGAATACGGGTTTCTTCTCCTCCTTTCCCTCGCCGAATTTTACGCTCCTGTAAGTTCTGGCTTCCACTACGTCGCCCTCCTTGAGGATTCTCTCCAAATGCCAGAGGTCCTCGAGGCGCTGGAGCATGAGCTTCATCTCGCCCGCTTTCAAATCGCGGTGGACTATTCGCATGGAGGATAAGAGCACGGTATAACGATAAAAAGCTTGCACATGGCGGAGAAAGATGGGTCAGCTTTGTGCAGGAGCCGGATGAGCCGCCCGGTACTTTTCCATATTTTCTTTCAGCGCCAGCAGGAACCCATCCCTGTCCTTCGGGGTTAAGACAAAGCAGTCGTATGGCATGCCATAGATAATGAGCAGGTTTTTCTTCATCCTGGTGTAGACAAGGACCTCCTCCACCTGCCCGATGAGGCTCAGCATCATCGTGGCCATTGATTTGTTGTAGTAATAATTTTCACCGTTGTGTATTCCTATCTTCATCATGCGGAAATTGGTTGGCTCGAAATCGACAATCTCGCTGAAGGGGATTGTCTTGTCAGTGCCCTCAACCGAGATGCTCTCATCTGACATTACGTAGTATCTCATGGCTTGCAGTCTTCGGCCGAAGTAAAAGAAAAATAATGCCAACAGCAAGCCGAACACGGCCATCCATGTCCTGAGCATGGCAAGAAGGGAGATAAAACCTATAAAAGCCGCAAAAATTAACCATATGTTTGCCTGCCCGGGGTCTGCCTCAAAACGTTCCATGGAATTGCTGGGTAGGCGGAAAATAAAAGCTTTTGGTGGCGCCTATTCCCAGAGCTTCAGCCGCCCGCCATAGACCGGGAAATCCTTTGTGCAACCGAATTCATGCTTGTTTCGTTGTTGATGGAGTAGGTGCCGTTTGCGGTAAAGAGGAAGTTGATGTAATCTCCGCGGCGCTTTCCCTTGAATGGCGTGTTCTGGAGCTCCTCCAGCTTCCCGGCCAGTGCTGATGCATTGACTCCGCCCGATGCGTTTCGGTATTGGGAAACAATATTTTCCTCTTCTGCAACATATTCATCGTATTCTTCGTGGCTCCCAAAGGGGCCGATAAGCGTTATGAGGCGGTTTGGCTTCGCACTGATTTCCTGGCATTTCTCCACCCAGTAGTAGCTTCCATTCGCCACGGCAGCTCCCCCTATATCGTAATTGCTTCCGCAAACAAGGGATTCGGAGATGTTGTTGTAGGCGCAGTGCTGCTCCAGGATTGCGCATGCGGGCTGCTGAGCAGCCTGTTGCCCGGCCCCGGACGTTTGCCCTGTCGAGCCCCCGGCAGCCGGAGGACTTTGGTTTTCCTGCATGCCGACGCATCCCAAGAGAACAAGGGAAACCAGGATTAGAAGCAGTTTTGAGTGGAGCATGAGGAGGATTCGCCGCTAGGCTTTTAATCAGTTGTTCACTTCAGGAGATTGTCCAGCCTTCTCTTTATCTCCTGCCGGAGCATGCGGACGTATTGGAGCCACTGCCGCGCCTTCCCGGGCAGGAGGACAAGCTTCCTGAGATGGGAGCGCCTGGCCTTCACCGGAAGGAGCTTCCCGTTGTCCAATTCAACGAAAGCGTCATAGGAAACCTTTGCCGGTATCTCCTCCGCACCGCGCCTGAA
>CAIXOA010000174.1 GCA_903920925.1 uncultured Microcaldota archaeon
AATCCATCCGTCAAACTGGTCGCCCCAGGCGACACCGGACACCGGGGCGGCTATCAGCTGCCCCATCAGCCCTATGAAATCCGTCCATTCGCCCGCCACATCGAAGCCGCTGTCCCTCTCCGCGGCGGGCTTGCATATGTTGGCGCTCTGGTCGAGGGTGAGGAGCTCCCCGCTGGAACGCTGCGCCTGCGAGTAGCTGGACATGTCCGGGTCGGTGTAGGGCATGTTGAGCGCGGAGAAATCTATTTCCGGCGCCTCCATCACGTTGCCAGTAGGGCTCTGCAGCATCATTTGCGTGAAAACCGCCGAGCCGAGCACGTAGAACGCCGGGAAAACGTAATAGAATGAAACGGCTATGGCCATCATGAGGCCGCCGAGGCGCCTCATCGCCGGGAATGCCCGCAGGACCGCGCCGGCTATGAAAAAGACCGGGAATATGGAGCCGTTTATGAAGCCGAGGAGGATTTCCTGGAGCTTGATGAGGATGAGGGAGCGGACTCCGAAATCGAAGAGGTAGGAATAGATCGACATGGGCAACTGGAGGTAGGGGGCGAAGGGGGTGAAGCTGAGGCTGCCCATGGAGTGCTCCAGGGAATCCCAGTTCAGCCCCATGCTCGCAAGGAAGGAGAAGCGGGAGTACTGCCTCAGGAGGGCATAGAGGTAGGAGCTGCCCTGGTCGAAAAGGGTCGAGAGGAAACTCTTCGCCACCGCTATGTGGCACGGGTACTCGTCGTATGCCGGCTGGGCGGAGAGCGCGGTGCATATGGGCGGGCCGGGATGCACGCCGGAATCCAGGAAACCCGCTATGGACGCGTCCGCCAGGGCGAATATGGAAAACGCGAGGGCGATTATTACCGCGGAATAGAACGCCTCCGTGAGCTCTATCCTCGACCAGGCCTTCAACTGGTCATTTGAGAGGAGGGAGCCTATGAGATAGGCGAGGGCTATGATGGATATGGTGGCCAGTATGACCGCACCCGCAAGGGGCAGATACTGGAGATAGGCCAGAACGGCCAGTGGCGCGAGCATGCTATCCCTTCCCCGTCACGAATTTCGTGAGCGCGTTTATGAATGATATCGTTATGGACATTGCGATGGCCGGCAGGAAGAGCGCCGGAAGCGAGAGGCTCGCGATGCCCTCGAAAAACGGGGCGAGAAGCGCGAAGCGGAAAAACGATACGAACGGGAGGAACCCGATAGTCTGGGAGGTGACGGAAGGGGCTGTTGGGGTGCCGGTTGTCGCCCCGGTTATCTCGCTGACCCACGAGGGCGAATATTCCGGCGCCTCGGAACCGAGAAGGTTCGGGGGCATCGCCACATAGGGGTCGTACTTGTCCCCCAGCCCCTGGAGCTGCCACATCTCATCGAGTATGTGGGCGTTTATCGCGAAGAGCAGCGGGAACATCGTCTGGAAGGAGATTGCGAATACTATGAGATACACGCCCGCGTCGCGGGTGGGCGGGAAGAACCTCAGGAGGACCCCTGCCGAGAGGAAAATCGGCATCAGCGCATTGATGAGGTAGAATACTATGACCTGGGCGCTCAGCGTCCCGAAGAAAGTGGTGATGGTGAAGGTGAGGACGCGCACCACGCTTATCACCGGCTCCAGGCCGGTCACCTGCTTTGCGATGAAGTTCCATACGGTTGGGCCCTGCCTCCCCTCCAAAGCCGACCAGAATGTGAGCTTTATGTCCAGGGACATGAGGTCCATGTAGGCTGGCATCACCCCGCTGTTTATGGTCGTGTGCAGGAAGCGGAGGGATGCGTCTATGGGCGGCTCGCCGGCGATTGCGGTCCCGGCCATATTGGCCATTTCGAACGCGCCTATCGCCACAACGAAAATGATGACTGAGATGAAGAGCTGCTGCAATTCCACGTTCGCATAGGCCGTCATTTCCGGCCTGTTGAACGCGCGGGAGGCCATGTGGAGCAGGGCGATGTAGCCGGCAAGCAGGGCGATTGTAGCGGCCGCCATTGTTGTGAGATACATCTCCACTCATACCACCTTGCAGATGCGGCCATTTGTGGGGTGGTTATATTCTTCCATCATTTAGACCACCTTTGTCAGGCCAAGAATCTCTATCTCGCCGCCCAGGACATGGGAGAGGCTCCTGAAAGCCGTGACGGTTATGATTATCTCGAAAACGAACGTAACCAGCACCATTATCACGAACTGCACCAGGGTCACTATTTTTGAGATGACGAAGAAATATGCGAAATGGATGAACGGCGACATGTTTGGCGAGAGGAGGTTGAAGTTATACCTATCTGTCACCGCGCCGAAGAAGGCGCCGAAGAAGTCCGTGAAGCCGCTGTACGCGGTGCTCAGCCCCCCGGCCATCATCCCCGAGACAGTGCTACCGCCGCCCTTTCCGGTGATGTCGTTTAGCTGGGCCTCCCACGTGTCCGCAATCGCCTGATTGGAATTGTTCACGTAGTTTTCGTATTCCGGGGTGCCATTGAGGTAAGGGGGTTCGCAGAGTGCGGGCGCCGGAGGGGGGTTCACCGCCTCCATGGCGTTCACGGCGCCGGATTCAATGATCATGTAGTGGGAAAGCAGAATCGAAAGGGGGTAGGCGAAATAGCCCGCGAAGGCGATGGCGATTATGCTGGAGCCGGTCTTGCGGCTGAAGGGCAGTGCGCGCATGGCGAACCCGAGGGGGAGAAGCACCGTCGGGGTGATGTCCCGGAAAAAGTATACGAGCATCTCCCTCCCGTAAGCCAGCCCGAAAAGGTAGCCGATGCTCTCGATTATCGTGACAAGCGCGTTGCTCACGGGCTCCAGCCCGCTGAAGGGCGAGACGGAAACCCAGACCATGGTTATCGGCATCACGGGAAGGGGGATGTTGAAGCCCACGGTGGAAAGCAGGCCGATTGTGAACTCATAGCCATAGAGGCGGACGTAGGTGGAGGCAAGCGCCTTCTCCATCACCCCAAGGGAATAGAGCGCGAGGTCTATGTGGCTGCAGGAGGAGCCTCCGCACACGATGGTGGACGTGAGCGTGGAGAGGAATATGGAAAAGAATACGAAGGAGGCGAGCATCAGCACGGTGAAGATGAATTGGGAAAACTCCTCCCTTGCGAACGCCTCCAGCTGCGATGAGGAAATCAGCCTCGAGAAAAGGTAGTAAAGGATTATGGCCAGGAGCGAGAGCGAAAGGGCGGCGGCTATGATGGGGTTCAGCGGACTCTGGAGGTAAAGGACCGGAAAGAACGCCCCGCTCTGAAGCATGCTTACCTATTCCTTGAATAACGTATATAAATATATTCCAACGAAGAAATGAGCAACACTTCTCATTTGGAAAGATGGTTCGCATGGATATACAGGGGATTGAGAAAAAATGGAGGGAGAGATGGGGGGAGGCGGAAGCCTATGAGCCCAAGGCAGGGAAAGGAAAAAAGAAGTATATCACCGCCGCTTTTCCCTATCCGAATTCCCCCCAGCACGTGGGGCACGGGAGGACCTATACGATTGCGGATGTTTATGCGAGGTACTGGAGGCTGCGCGGATACAACGTGCTCTTTCCGATGGCCTTCCACGTGACCGGGACGCCCATCCTGGGGATGGCGAAGCGATTGAAGGAAAGGGACCCGGAACTGCTGGGCGTTTTTGAGAACATCTACGGGATTCCGCGTGAGAAGGCGGAATCACTCACCGACCCTGCAGAGCTTGTGCTCTACTTTTCCCACGAGATAGAGGAAGGGATGAGGGAGATAGGGTATGCAATTGACTGGAGGAGGAAATTCTACACCTTTGACAAGCATTTCAACAAATTCATCCAGTGGCAGTTCAGGAAACTGAAGGGGAAGGGATACGTGGTGAAGGGGACGCACCGGGTCGCGTGGTGCCCCTCGGATTCCAATGTGGTCAGCTCCCATGATACCCAGGGGGACGTTGACCCGGAGATAGAGGAGGTCGCCGGGGTGAAATTCAAATTCGGGGACGGGTGGCTGGTGGCTGCCACCTACCGGCCGGAAACCATTTACGGGGTCACTAATCTGTGGATAAATCCCGCGGACAAGTATGTGAAGGCGGCGCGGGGGAGGGAAATACTGTATATTTCGGAGAAGGCTGCGAAATTATTGGCATTGCAGTTTCCGCTGGAGATAATGGAGAGGATGGACGGCGCATATTTCGTGGGGAAGGAGGCCGAGGAGCCCTACGGAAGGAAAATCCCCATCCTGAAAGCTGAATTCGTGGACGCGCGCCAGGGGACCGGCGTGGTGATGAGCGTCCCCGCGCATGCC
>CAIXOA010000175.1 GCA_903920925.1 uncultured Microcaldota archaeon
GCAAAAAGAATCAGCAGCGCGAAAACCAAAAGTATGTTTTTCCATTCCATGGGTAGAGTAGGAATTGAAAGGAATATAAATGCAATTAATTTGGTTTGGGAAAAGCCTAATCCGAATCAGCGCGCATCATGCAACTGTGGAGGAGCCTGATATGTGCGCAGTAGGCCCTCGTAGCAAAGCATGTCCATTCCGCTCCTACTGAACGCAGCACGCACAAGGGAAAGCGCATCCTGGCGGAGGTGGACCGGGAGGGAATACGCGGCGCGCACGGCCTCTGCGAATGCGTCATAGGACTTCGCCACACTCCCTGCATCGTACATGGCCAGTGCAATGCCGGATATTTCCTCCACTTTTTCCATCGAATCGGATTTGTCCCTTGCGGCCTCGAGCCTGCGCACGAGCTTCTCAACGTTCGGAAAGAGCGGCTTGCCAAGCAGCGGCCTTTTGCGCGGCTGCTTGCGCTCCGCGCGGACCGCCTTCCAATCTTGCTGGATTTCCGTGATGGAATCAACCCTGCAAAGCGAGAATCGCTTCGGCCAAATCGCCGTTCGCATTCTTCAGCGCTTCAACTGCTTTTTCCCGGGAGGCTCCGGTCTTCTCTATAATTAGAGTAATATCCTCCTCGTTCAATTTCTCTTCCTTCCTAATTTTTCCGGAAATCTGGAATGAGGACTGGCCCTGCGCGATTATTTCTACGATTTGAGGTTCTTCAATTATGATTTTCTCATCCGCGCCCTCTATTATGACGCGGTCTGCGGGAATCTCTTTTGTGTTTATTCCCATCTGCTTCATCATCTTAGACATTTGTTTAGGGTCCATTCCACCGAGCATGAGTTTCACCTTTCAAGCTGCAAATCCGCATCCAGGATTTTTGCGAACTTATCCACAATTTCCTCCATCATCTTCTCCCCGCGCTCCTTGGACATGTTGCTTACCTTTCCGTGGTAGCCCGAGGGAGTGAACATATCGTCCGGAGTGGGGATTATTTCGCCCACATAATCCTTGCTCTTTTCCTGAATTGGTTTTGCGCGGAGAGTTCCGCCAGCCGCAAGTGCAAGGGACGCCTCCACCTCGTCCGCGTGCCCCGCCTCCTCCTTTATGAGCGTCCACCATTCAACGAGGCAGGCGCGGAATTTATTGGATTCGGACAATTCGCGGAGCGCATATTTTATTGGAGCAGTATTTCCCCCGTGCCCGATAATCACAAAAAAGCGGGTGAAGCCTTCCTTAAGTAAGGAAGAAAAAATGTCTTTTGAATAATTCTTCAAACCATCAAAGGAGATTGCGATTGCGCCCGGATATTTCTTCATGGAATACAAATAGCCGAAATTGACGGGTGGAAAAAGAAGCACGCCCTTTTTCTTCTCCAAGCGTTTTGCCAACTCCCAGGGGATGATGTTATCCACAGATAAGGGAAGGTGCTTCCCGTGGGGCTCCATCGCCCCGAACACGAGAACCGCGACCTTTCCCTTCTGCGATTTGAATTCTTCCCAGGAGATATCCTGTGCGTACATATTCAGCTCACGCGAATGTTTCCTTCAATTCGCTCTTCCTGAATTCCACGCGGCCCATGGGGGTTACGTCCTTCGCCTTGTTGAAGACGCGCGTCGCGAACCTCCCGTACATTATCTCGTCCATCAGGTCGTAATAGGAGAATTCCTTGGAAGCGAGCTTCACCTCCGCCTCAATCACGCGGCGCAGGTTCTTCCTCTGCGTCTCGCTTATCTTGTCGCGGGTGACCGCAACCACCTTTAGGCGCAGCGCCTTGTCGTCCTTGGTGGAAACGTCCACCACGGAGTGCAGGACGGTCCTTCTCCTGCGTATGAAGGTGCGCAAATAGGAAGGCGAGAGGTTGTGGCCGATCAATTCCGTGTGGGCCGCCTTTCCGCGGACGTCCTTCACGCGGAAGTCCAGCGTGGTATAGAGGGCGGTCTGGGAGAATCTCCCGGTCAAGTCGCTCAGGCTTATGGGAATGATCCTGTTCATCAGGAGCTTCCCGTCCGAAGCGACCACTTCCCCCAATTCCTTGGAGTCGTATTTCTCCGGAGCGAGGACCTTGTACCATTCCTTGAGCTTTTGCTTGTCAGATGCCTTTTTCTTCACAACCATGGATTCACCTTCACTTTATGAGCAGGGCCGCCGTCTCCGGGTCATATGCCCATCCAGCAGGGACCTTTCCCTTCTCCCTGTAATACTTCACTAATCTATGAATCTTGGATTCCACGTGGGAAAGCTTCACCTTGTTGTGGAGGTCGGACTTGTTTTCGCGCATGTGGTCCCTCATCACGACCGCCTTCTTCATGAGGCTCAGGAGGTCGTCCGGGAACTTTGGGGAGAGTTTCTCCTCATCCAAAAACTGCCCGATGGTCTTCCCGAGGTAGGTCTTCGCGAGCGGGACGCCGTACTCGTCACGGAGCACGAGGCCTATTTTCGTCGCAGAGACCCCCTCCTTCGCGAGCTTTCGTATGAGGTCCTTTATCTCCTCCTCGCCGTAGACCGCCCATTCCGGCTTCACGAGGTTTTTTGGCCTCCTTGAGCCGGACTTCCCTTTCTTTCCTGAATGCAATCTTGCCATATGTATGCCTCATTTTCTCTCGGAGAGAAACTCCCCAAGCTTTTGCAAGGCCTTCGCGCGGTGCGAGAGGGTGTCCTTGAGGGAGGGTTCCTCGGCGAAGGTCTTTTCCTCCCCTTCAGGGATGAATGCCGGGTCGTAGCCGAACCCGCCGTTGCCGCGGATGGATTCGGAAACCCGTCCCCTCACGGAGCCCGTGAAGAGCCTCACTTCCTTTCCTTCTGTGAACGCGATTGCGCACCTGAACTCCGCTTCCCTGTTCTTTCCCTCGAGAAGGCGGAGTATGCCCTCGTTTCCGAGTTTCTTGAGGACCCATGCGGAATAGGCGCCCGGGAAGCCGTTCAGCGCCGGTATGAACAAACCGGAATCCTCAACGAAGAGGGGCTTCCTCAGGATGGAGTACGCGCGGAGGGCGCAGCCCTCGGCGATTTCCTCCACCGACTCGCTCCTTTTCTCTTCTAACGGAAGAGGAGCCTGGGTGATATTTATACCGTATTTGTTTAAAATCTTTTGCGCCTCGGAAAACTTACCCTTATTCGTGGTAGAGAAACAAACTTCCAAGAATCCACCGAATTAAGAATGCGGAAAAGGGTTTTAAAGGTGCGCTGGTGTGCAAATATGGTTAAGAATAAAAACAAATACCTGCCTAATATAATATGCGATTTTCATGGGGGTTGAGAAGAAGGACTCCGTGCTTTGGGGGGCGGAGTTCTCGGTTGCGGAAGAGGCCTATGCAGAGATAGTGCGGGGAAGGCGCGCAATAACCGTGGGCGAGAATGACGAGATGCCCAGCATAATGGCGGAGGGCAAGCGGCTCATACTTAATCAACTGGGGCTTTTTGCCAGGAAAGAAGGCGGGGACGGGCATCTCAAAAAGCTGGAGGAGCCCTGGATTGAGGCGGTCATTTTCGCATTTTCAAAAGTGCCGCCCGGGAACGAGAAGGAGAGGCACGTCAGGGATGTTGCCAACAGAAAGTTCACGGACATAAGGCGCGAGCAGGCGGTTGAGGCTGCAAGGGTGCAGGCGCTGCGTGAGAAAGTGCGGGAAACCGTCGCGCTCATAGACGAGTCCAAGGCGAGGCTCGGCTCGCCC
>CAIXOA010000176.1 GCA_903920925.1 uncultured Microcaldota archaeon
AGCGCCAGATTCCCTTTTCCGCACCGACCTGAACGGGAATATAGAGATAATATCGGACGGAAATTCCATCCGCATCTCCTCCGATGCATCCGCGCCGCTATGCGCGCTCTTCAGCGGCTACGCATCCTCCAATATTTCATCCTACAGCCCCATCTCCGCAATCTCCCCCCAGTGCAGTTAGCCCGTTCCCGCCCAAAACCTCATTCTTTTATAAACCTTTTTTCCCCAACCTTTCCCCATGCTGAAAACAATTTTCCTAGCACTCGCACTCTTATCGCTGGTTTTCTCCATAGATGTGACCATGTATTATGGAGTGGGCTGCCCGCACTGCGCCCGCACCGAAGCCCTTTTCGGCGAGATGGGCACACAGTACAACCTCAGCATAACCCAGAAGGAAATCTACCAGGACGCCACAAACCGGGCGGAGATGTTCGCCGTATATGAAAGGTTTGGCCAGGACCCCGCGAGCGGCGGCGTCCCCACAATACTGGTAGAAAACAAAACCCTCATCATAGGGGAGATGCAGAAATACCAATGGGAGACGCTCTTCACGATGTGCCAGAACAGCACATGCCCCCCCGGGGTTTATACCGGGGCAACAATAGATTCTGTGAGCCCGCTCCATGAGCAGGACACGACCACGAAGCTCACGTGGGGCGTCCTAGTGGGCGCGGCGCTGGTCGATTCCATAAACCCGTGCACGCTCGCGATAATGGTGATGCTCCTCGGCATAATATTGATCTCAAAAGGGAGGAACAGGATGCTTCTTTCCGGCATAATTTTCTTCACAATAATCTACATAATGTATTTCCTTTTCGGGCTGGGAATCCTCCAGGCGCTGGGCAATACCGGTTTGACGGACATATTCTTCAAGGTCATTACGGTTGCCGCCCTCGCGCTCGCAATCATGGAGATAAACGCATACATAAACTACAAGCCAGGTTTCCTCGCGGTGGAGATGCCCGTTTTCCTCCGCCCGTACACGCACCAGGTAATTGAAGGCGCAACCTCGCTCCCCGGTGTCGCAATCGCGGCGCTCTTCTGCTCCATCTTCCTTCTCCCGTGCTCATCCGGCCCGTACCTCATGGTGCTGGCGATGGTTTCCAAGGCGGTGACGATACAGACGCTCACCTATCTCGCGGTCTACAACCTCGTCTTCATAATCCCGATGGTCGTAATCACGCTCGCGGTCTATTTCGGCTACACGACCGTGGAAAAAGTCGGGGATGCGAAGGACAAGTACATCAGGCAGATTCATCTCTTCTCAGGGATAGTACTATTCCTGCTGTTCCTGTTCATGCTGAACGAGTGGGTGCACTTCATTTAGCTAGCGTGCCCATCCCCATCCCGGCATGCTTGGGCCCGATACGTTCGTGTTGAACGTGAAATCCCCATGGCCGGCCCATGTTTCCACGTCCCCGTTGTTCCTGACGATGGTCGGCAGCTCTATGATGCACACGCGTGCAGTCGCAGCGCCGGCGTTGAGGTCCGCCGCAATAAGCCCTGTTGAGGAATCAATGGCGGTCGGCGCACCCGTTGGATAGACCCGCACATTATGGAGAAGGTGCCAGGCCGGGTCAAAAAGCGTTCCGACGGCTTGGTCGGCCCTCACATCCGTGAGCCTGAATTTGTCTTCTGTGGCCCCCCCGTCCAGGTTGTCGCCCACTGTCATGTCCGCGCAGGCAATTCCGTTTGCAGTCTCGATGCTTGTCTCCGTTACGGTCACCAGGACCTCATCTCCGGCCACCGTGCTTGTGGTCCTGCACCTGGCGCACCCCAGGCTCGCAGTATCCAGAGCCGGAGTCAGTGTGAGCATGTACCCTGTCCTCGTCGTAGTTGGGACCGTGCTTTCGCAGTCCGCCCCAATCCATTCAATCACCGTGTCTATGTCAGTCGCGGTCTGGGTGCTGCCGCATACAGGGTCCGGTAGCACTGTCGGGGTCTCTACGGTGCGGACATTTTCAATGCATCCGGCATCGGCTTCCCCAGCATCGGAATCCGGCGCCTCGGTTTCTTCCCCATCCGGCACTTCCACATCCATGGCAGCCTCATCTCCCGCTTCCGGCTCCGCATCCTCGCTTACGTCAGAAGTGCCCTCCGCTTCCTCCACAGTTTCCGGAGAATCCGGAACATCGGCCCCTTCCGGCTCCGCATCTTCTTCCACTTCCAGAGGTGCATCTTCAGCAGATCCCTCCGCATCGCGCGTATCCCGGGCATCCTCCCCCCTATCCGCATCAGGAGCGTCATTCTCTGTTTCCGCATCAGCGTTTTCCTGCATCGTATCCGCATCCTGTTCATAAGAACTCGGGCTTCCGCATCCAAATGCCAGCCCCGCAACAAACGGCGCAACCGCCCTGAAGAGCCAGCTTCCAGCCCTTCTTTCACTATGAATAGAATTTTCCTGCTGTAGTTTTCTTGGAGTGTCCGGATTTTCGCTTATCTCCTTTGCCTGGGCATTCCTTGGCTTGTTATTATCATCTGCCATGTTGTAATATAGGGTTATTAATGTTTATAAATGTA
>CAIXOA010000177.1 GCA_903920925.1 uncultured Microcaldota archaeon
CACTCTGTAGTCCTGAAAGACCAGTACTCCGTGCCGTTTGCGCGCTCGAGCATCGCATCGGGCGAAAGGGTATCCCCCCTGCTGTCCCTCAGCGGGAGTAGTGCGGCCACCAAGTCGAACTGCTTGTCGGACTGCACGGTAGAAAGGTCCAAGCCAGGATAACGGGCGTTGAACTCGTCTATGAAGTGCTGCTTGAGCTGGTCCGCGGTCGCCCCAGGATTTGCTTCCAGGAATACCGCCGCATCAACCAGCATGGTGAATTTGTTCGCATCAAACTGAGGGCGGCCCCTCGCCGATGCCTGGGCCAGGTAGACTGCGTCGAGCAGGTTGCGGATGTCGACTGAGGGGTTCTGCGAGAGCCTCCTTCTCAGAAGGTTCTCCGCATCCACTTCCGTGGGGCCCCTGGCGCTTACGCCCGGCTCCAGCGCTGCGTCCCTGGTGAGCTGCATTATGTAGATGCTCGCTTTCCTCAGCATCGTAGCATCGTTGTAGAAGAATGTTTCAACCGCGGAACGAAGGTCCGGGTACTTGTCAAGCTGCTGCAGAAGGAACTGCCTCTCCAGGTTTGCATCTGTGATGTTTGCATTCTCAGGAGCGGCTAGGAACTTCAGTATGTTCACGTAGGCATCAAGCCTGTCCGCCTCGTTTTCGATTGACGCCTTGATTGTGGACAGGGTTGTGGAAAACCTGCTAAGGTTCTGCTCAGCTATCGTCACCGCGACCGTCTGTGGATTGGGCGAGCCGCCCATCCTGTCTCTCGCATCCACGGTTGCCACCAAGGCGGTGAAATATGCAGCCGGGCCTGCGGCGCCTGCGCGGCGCGAGCGCGCGCCCTCCCAGTTGAGGTTCGCCTCCACCACGTCCATGAGCGGACCGACTAGTTCGGTGAACCTTGCCTGCGTCCTTAGCTTGTCGAATAGTGTTGCCTCGTCAAGCACCGGCCTGGTCGGGCTCTTGAGCGCCACTTGCGAGTACAGGTACGAGTACATGTCAAGGCGCTCGGCCTCGGGCACGTATGCCTCGATTATCTTTACGAGGTTCTGGGCGCCCACCGTGGTGAAGAACTGCTTGTAGAACAGGGCGGCTGCCTCATCAGGGGTCTTGCCCCTGGCGGATGTTTCGAAACCGGAAAGGAACTGAGCTGCCGACTGAATCGCGCCCCTGTTTTGGTAGAGGCGGTCCAGATAGGGAGTCAGGTCGCTTGCAGTTGTCGGGATGCCAAGAACAGATGTCTCATAGAGGCTAATCTGCGTTAAGAGGGTGCTGTTACTACCCTCGAGCCTTTCAGCAATACCCCTGAAGTTCTGCGCGGTTTCCCTCGCAGCCCTCTGTTCGCGGGTTTCCTGCTGTTGCGCCGGTGCAGCCGTTGTTCTGCTTGTGGCGGTACTCCTCTGCGCTGGTGTCCTCTGCCACAGCCAGAACGGGCCGTAATCGGTGCCGCCGGCAATATAGTTCAATTCCCAGTCAAGTGCAACGCAGCCGAGCAAACCAAGCGCACCAGCCGTTATGCCCATGCCCCTATCCAAGCCGGGCTTCTGCCCCTTGCCCGCCAGTTCGGCAATTGAACCCTCGGCAACCCTGAATGGAATCGTGGCTAATCTCATGGCTCTGTAACCCAATCCGACCCCCGGCTCTGTGGCAAACCTGACTGGGTCAACAAAAACCCTTGCGAACGGGTTGTTGGAAGCCTCGAATTCGCCCAAAAGCCTGGCGGTTGCGGTTCCCTGCGACGGAGAATACTCCACATTCACGCGCAGGCCCGCGTTTGTCGGGTTGGACGACAATAAGGAATCTATCGCCGCGACCTTTCTCCCTTCAAGCACAAGATTGGGTTCGTTGAAGCCGGAAGCCCGCAGCACTGCGCTTATCGCGCTTTCTCCCGCACCCGGAGCCGACTCTGCGCCCAATGCGGCAATGCCGCCGGTCCTTACTGCCTCGAGATTCTGAGCAAGCGTCCCCATGCGCATGTTCGCCTGCGCCCTTGCAGTCTGGAGCGCCTGCTTCGCAATTGGCAATGCAGCGTTCGCCGCATCAAGCTCGGCCTGTGCCTGCTGCGTCCACTGTTCTGCAGTTCCAAGCTGCTGTTGCCTTGCCGTTAAATAACCTCCCCTGATGTCCTTTAATGCCTGCTCCGCGTTTGCGATACGTGTCTTTGCATCATTAACCGCTGTTTCGGCGGGTGTGACTATTTCCGTATTTATTCGCTCCCTTGCGGCCTGAAGAGCGGTATTAAGCTCGGCAGCTCCGGTGCGGATGGTTATCTGCCTCAACTCGCCAAGGTAGCTTGCCAGGGCATAGCCGCCTACGGCGATTAAGTCGAGGAACCATCCCTTTAGGCTTGCCTGCTGCATCTGGGTGGTGTCTATGTTGCGTGCCTGCAGTTCCGCCTGCATATTGGCAGATGCGAACGCCATCACGGAAAACAGCGCCCTTTCCTGCACCTGTGCGACCTGTTCCTGCGTTATTGAAGTTGCGCCGGAGGAATAGAGCTCCTGCATCTTGTCTGCGAATGCGTTTGCATAAAGCATTGCGATGGTCTCCTCAAACGTGAACGGCCTGCTGAACTGCCCTATCATGTCCCCGGATATGCCAAGGTCGGAGAGAATGCCTTCGGCATCGGACGAGGTTATGGTTGTTGCTGTGCCGTCCGAAGCTGTGAGTGTCAAAGACGGCTCCGTGGTGACGGGCACCACTTCCTCGGGCGTGCCCCCGAAGAACCTTCCTATTATCGGGATGCTGGCAAGCCAGGAGCGCTGTGCGGGTTCCTGCCCCTGCGCGGCTGCCGCCTGTGTGAACATGGATTCAAGGTTCTGCTGCACGACGCTGCCGAAAGCCTCGTTTATCCTCACCGCGCCTCCTGCGGTGAACTGGTCCCCGAAGTTTTCCGCCAAAACGATTATCGCCTGGTCGATGAAGGCACGCTTCTGCGCTTCTGTCAAAGAAGAATATTTGTCGGCCCACGACTGCTGGTCGGTGACGGAGCCCAGCAGCATTTCCCTCCTGAAAGGCTGGCCCGTGCCGTCAAGCGCGGCGAGTATGTCGTTCACCCTCTGGAGAAGGAAATTCTGGTTGCCGCTCTGTAAAATCCTGGAAACGTTTGCATCCGAGGAAAGCCTGCTTATGTCATCTGCGGACGCCCTTAATCCCTGTGGAGCTTCAATCTGGGTTGACGGCATGGTTTCACCATTATTAATTCGGTTTGTGGAGTTTAAAAATGCATCGTTGGAGGCAACGCCGGCTGACGTGGCAGGAAGTGTAACTATAAGGATTCCTGCTGCAAATTTCGCCCAGAGGGGGTCGGCCAGCTGTATCCTGTTGATGCGCCTCGGGGCTGAGCGCTCCTCATTTGGAACAATTGTGCCCTGCCGCAGCCGCCTTGCCGAGCCTTGTTCTTTCTCATCTCCGGGCATGAATATCACGTACTCTAAATTGTTGGAAAGTGTACATGAAATTGCATAAATTAATTTAAAAAGCTATGTCACTGCGAAGGCGGGGCGAGGTATTCCATCAGCTCGGGATGGTAGATGTTCACAGGTAACCTCTGGTCGGAGGTCATGGAAGTGATTGCCTGCACGATTGACGCACGGTCCATCAGGTCCATCGCGTCCCTGGATTCGAATATCGGATTTTCCAGAAGGGCGTATATCTCCTCCGCCTTCAACTGCGCAATCTGTTCCGGGCTTACGTTGGTAATTATCCTGTTGACTGCGTCGGTGACCCAGTCCGCATCCTTTTCCTTGCCAATTGCATAGGAGAATGCTATCGCAAGAAGGCGGCTTGCCTGCTGTGAATAAAGGCTCCTTTGCTCCTCGCTGACCTGCCCGGGCGAGACTATAGATGGCATCGGTATGCCGAGAAGCGGAAGCGTGGTTGTTATTCCAGCGCCGGGGCCCAGGAAGAAGTCCGTTAAGCCCTTGAGGTCCTCCCAATCGGAACCCCCCCTGTTGAGGATGTAATCCACAAGGAAAAACATCTCCGGGAGGCCCATGCCGCTGAAGTCCATGCCAAGGCCATGGAGCTCTTCCAGGCGGCTGCTCACATTTATCATGATGTTCCGGTAGTAGGAAAGGTCCTGGCGCGGGTCGTAGAAGAATGAGATCGCGCCGTCCTGTTCCTTCGAGAGCCTCCCGTGGGCCGCGAGGGAGAGGAAGACCGCGAGGAGCATGTCCGTCCTGCTGCCCTGGCTGGGCAGGATTCCGTCTATCGCAGTAAAATCAAAGCCCTGGTCATGTGACACCACCGTGTCTTCCATGTCGGAGAGCATTGCCGCCATCGTGTAGTGGAAAGGCGCAAGGGACGCAAGCGGGAATGGCTTCCTGTACATGCCGGGGTAAAGGTTCTGGGAAAGCATCTGGAGGAAACAGGCGGTGCTGTTGCCCTGGGATTCAAGATGCTCCGTTATCGCATTGCGTTTTTCAACAAGTGCCTCGGCTTCCGGTAGGCGGGATGCGATCCTGTCGGCTGCCAGCGGGACTGCCACGGCCGCGCCCACAGCCAGGCCCCTTCCTAGGGTGCCCAGTCCGCTTCCGCCCCTCAGTTCCTGGGCTCGCGTGAACATGCTTGCCATGCCCCTCTGCTGCGCGGCGCTCAGCGAACGGGTTGACGCGAGCAGGTCGGCATTTCTCCATATGGAATCCAGTTCGGAATTGAGGCTGCGCGCAAATTCATGTGCCGCGGGAGTGTCCTCGAGAGCCAGGCGGGAGATTATCTGTTCTTCTGGGAGACGGGTCTCGTTGAGCGCAATCTCGCGCAAAGCCGTCTCCCTTGCGGCGGCTTCCGGCCCGCTCAGGTAACCGGCACGGTCCGCCATCTCCAGGGATACTTCGGAAACCCCGAAAGCCCCCTCTGCTTCTATGGTGCGCAGCGCACTGGTGGTTGGGACCTGGAGGGAAATCTGCGCTATCCCTGCGCCACCGGCTTCCGCTGCGGCTGCGCCGCCTGCAGACCTTATCAAGCCTGCAACATTGGAAGGCACATGAAAAATTATGTTGACAAGGGGCATGCTGCTTGCCGTTTCGGCATAGGTAGAACTGAAATATCTCCTCAGGCCGGAGAAACCATCCTCCTCGTAAACCAACGCCAGTTCCGGGATGTTCTGCCAGAGGAGCGGCGCGGTCCTTAGAAGCATGTTGAAGCCGTAGAAACCAAGGAAGCCGGGCGCGGTGAACGGCTGGAGGCCGGGATCCACGAACCACTTGAAGAATTGCGTTTCCGCCCTCTGCGCTAAGCTTATTGTGGCCGGGCCAGCTGCGGTCCCTATCGTGACGTCGCCACCGGCGGCTGCGGCGCTGTCTGCAAATGAAAGGAAACCAGCGGCGCTTTTCACGAACATGGCGCCGCCTATGCAATAAACCACTGAATCAGAAACTAGCTGCCCCCAGTTGCCGCGCTCCACATCCTCGGCTATCCTCATTCCGGACGCGGTGGTGGCGAGGCCGAACGAGGTGGCGGTGGCAAGCCGGCCGATGAGGCTGGTGCCTCCCGCGGCGCCTCTTGTCAGCAGGAAATAGGACATCAGCCCTAGGTCCTCATAGACCTCGTCGCTCCTGTTGCCCCCAAAGTATCTCATCGCATTGGCCCACACTGGGATGCCCGCCGTGGCGTTTATGCTAGAGGCGAGCCTGAAGCCAAAATCAAGGGATGTTCGCGCAAGCGAGGTCTCTGCAGCAGCTCCCGCGACCTCGGGAACGGCAAGGCCCATTTCCGTTTCTCCGGCACCGATTATGCTGCGCGTTATGAATGAGCGGACCGCCTGGCGGCCGAACGCACCCCCTATCGCGCCCCCGGCTGCAATCCAGCCGTCTGCGACAAGCCCTACGCCAAGCGTCGCAATCGAGGACCAGAAAAGGAAATCGTTTGCCCCGTATTTCATGAAATATTTGGAGAACGCATAGATGTGGTCCCACCCGCTCCCTTCCCGCGATTCAGTGAATAGCTCCTGGTCGAACTGTATGCTTGAAGCATCCTCCAGCACTAAGTCCAGTGCGGTTGCGGCGCTGGAATACTGGTCCTGTATCGGGCTTATCAGCTCGTCGAAAAGATGATAGTCGAACACGTCCGGCATTTCCACGCTGAGCGACCGGAGCCGCTCTGAGGCCTCGTGGATGCCTGCGAAGCGCCTGGCGACCTCCGCCTGTATGTCGCGCCCCACCATGCCGAGCACGTTCCTGAGCTCTGGCATCTGGTTTGCAAGCGTGTCTTCCAGGAATTCCGCATAATCGACCAGCGGCTCGCGTAGGCTTTCGAGCTCCTGCGCATATTCCTTCCAGTGCAGTATGAAATCCGCAGTTTCTTCTGAAATCCTGCCTTCCTCCAGGTCATTGCGCACGACCTCCTCGAGGTCCCCCCTGCGCTGCGCAAGGAAGAGGGAATTGCCCTGGTAATACTCCGTTATCTGGCCCTTGTTCAGCTCGTAAAGCGAAATTATTTGTTCAGCCCTCGCCCTGGCTTTGAAAAGCTCAAGCACCCCCGCCACGGAAACGAGCTGGATGGGGATTTGCATATCCTGCTGGGAAATGGCAGGTATGTCAACGCCGCCAAACGAAGCGCCTGCGGGGATGTCCAGCACGTAGGCGGCCATTCCGTATTCCCAGTTAGCCATCGAGTCAAGCTTTCCAGAAAGCGAATTGAACGTCTGCTGGTAAAATTTCAGGATGCTGGCTTCGCCTTCCGACAGGGTGGATTCCAGCCCTTCAGGGAATGCAAAGGACCGGAGCGAGCGGAACCAGTCCGCAATCCTGAGGAAGGCATCCTGGTGCGTCGTGTCCACTGCTGCGATTTTTTGGTCGGCAGCGTCTATCAAAGCGGCTGAATCCGCACTGCCTTCGGCGACTCCGCGCATCGCGTCCAGAATCGACTGTGCAGCTTCATTGCATTTTTGCACAACCCTGTTCAACAGCTCCCCAACGTCTTCTCCGTAAATCCTGCTCTTTGCCGTGAGAACCGCCCCGCTGCTTAGGGCGTTCTTAAGGCGGTCATACAAATATAGAAACTGGGCCAGTTGCCCCGAATCGAGATTCCCGTCCCGCGCGGTTTCGAGCATGCCTGCGATCTGCGCGCGGGTTTCATCCGAGCAGGGCAGGTACCAGTTGGATATCACAGAGACTGAAACGGTGTTTCCCTGGGCATCTTTTATCTCGTCGATTGAAAAGGGGGGATTAGCCTCGGGGTTGCCGAGCGTTTCCCTCCGTTCCTGCGTAAGCTGCTCAATCGCCGTGTTTAGTTTTTCAAGGGCCCGGATCTGCTGCGACTTCGTGGCCGGATCCGAACTCATGTTTATGACCATCAATGGAAGTTCCCCTCCGGTGAATAAGTAGAAATCCTTCGGCATGTGGCCCTCTATGGCCGGGTCATACGCGAGGTCTGTAAGCGCGTCTGTGAATGCGGAAGAAATTGCGTCGGGACGCTGGACTGCGCCAAGCTCGAGTTCAAGGACCCTCTGAAGATTGCCCAGCCTCTCGGTTTCCTGCTGGCTAGTGAGGGCTGGAGTAGTTGTTCCGGTTTCGGTAGGGTGGGGGACAACGCCTTCAAGCTGCCCTTCCCCCTCTCGTGCTGCGCGCCTCACCTGCATCATCTCAGACCAACATAACTACGCTCTTTGGATATTTATAAATCATTTGCTTGGACGGGGCGGAAGGATTTAATTAATAGCCGTTGCTATATTAACGGATATTAGCTAGTTGGAAGGTGTCGCTTATGGGAAAAATAAAAGTTGGCATAATAGGGGTCGGGAATTGCTTCGCCGGGCTTGCGCAGGGGATTGAGTACTACAAAAGAAATCCGAAGCGCGAGATTGTTGGCATAATGCACGACAAGATTGGCGGGTATTCCATCCATGATATAGAGTTTGTGTGCGGATTTGATGTTGCTGAGAACAAGGTCGGGAAGCCGCTCGCGAAGGCAATCTATTCCGAGCCGAACGAGGTGCGCTGGGTGGATTCGGTGAGCAATTGCTCGGGAAATGTGCACGAATCCCCTGTGCTGGATGGAATCGGGATATACATGCAGAACAGGATTGTGCCCGTGAAATCCTCAAAAAGCGAGGCGCAAATAAGGAAGGAGGCGATAGAGGAAATCAAAAGGAGCGGGGCGAGAATCCTTTTGAATTATCTGCCCGTGGGCTCGCAGAAGGCGACGGAGTTCTGGGCGAACGTGGCGCTGGAGGCCGGATGCGCGTTCGTGAATAATATGCCGGTGTTCATTGCGAGCGACCCGAAATGGGCAAAGAAATTTGCGGAAAAGAAGCTGCCGGTAATGGGGGATGACATAAAATCCCAGCTGGGTTCTACCATAGTGCACAGGGTTATGACGAAACTGTGCGTGGACCGCGGGATTGAGATAGACAAGACCTACCAGATAAATGTGGGTGGGAACACTGATTTCATCAATATGCTTGAGCGCGAGAGGCTGGAGAGCAAAAAAATATCCAAAACAGAGGCAGTGCAGAGCCAGCTGAAGACGAGATTGCCTGACGACAGGATTTATGTCGGGCCTTCGGACTTCATCCCCTTCCTTGGGAACAGGAAATTAGCATTCATACGCATAGAGGGGAAGATGTTCGCGGATGTCCCGTTTAATCTGGAGATGCGCCTTGATGTGGACGACAAGGCGAACAGCGGCGGGACCACCATAGAGGCGATAAGGTGCTGCCAATTGGCGCTGGACCGCGGGCTGGGCGGGGAGATTAATTCCGCCAGTGCGTATCTGATGAAGCACCCTCCGAGGCAGATGGGGGATTCCGAGGCAAGGGATGCGGTCAATGATTTCATAGAAGGGAAGGGAAAGGATTGAGCAGATGGCGGAAACTGGCAAGTTTCTGCCAGTTATCGCTGGGGCGATATGGATGCTTAAGTCCGGAGGCATGAGCGGGGGAATTTCCTCTTCCTTAGGAAAATATCTGGGTTGGGTGCCGCTCAGCCCGAACCAGATTACCGTTCTTTCGGTATTGTGCGCAATTGCCGGGTTTGCATTATTCTATTTTGGAAATTATTGGTACGGGTTCGGCGCGTTCATTCTTGCATTCGTATTGGATGCGGTAGACGGGGCGGTGGCACGGGCACGCGGGGAAACGAGCAAAATCGGCGGGTTTTTGGACGGGGTTTCGGACAGGATGGTGGAGTTCTTCCTTCTTCTTTCCCTGCTTTTTGTGCCTTTGGGAATGCCGTTGGTGCCGGATTCGGTGTGGATTATTTCCGTTCTGTTCTTCGGGACGTGCATGGCCGCGTTCGTGAAGGCGTATGCAAATTACCAGGGAGTGCTTTCAAAAGAGGAAGCGGACAGGATGCCCGGGATATTGGAAAGGGGGGAACGCGGGGCGCTCCTGATGGTTTTCGTGCTGGCGCTCCTTCTCGGGATAGGATATGCATGGGCCTTATTCGCAGCAATCGCTTTCCTCTCACTGCTTACTTTCCTGCAGAGAATTATGTTCGTGGTCAAATAGCTTCCTCTGCTTGACGGTTTCGAGCGTTTTCCACTTGTCCCGTATGTAGGGCTTGAGGATTGCAAGGGTTTCCTTGTCGCGGAGAGCCGCCCTTGTCTTCGGGTCGCTGGGATATCCGCTGCCGAAATCCATAGTGGATGCCTTTATCTCGGCTATCTTCTTGTCCCGCATCACCTTTGCGCAGATTGATGCCGCGGCGACTATGGGGTGCTTCTCGTCCGCCTTGTGTTCCGCCTCGAAGCGCTTCACGCCGAATTTCTCCATCCTTTTGCGGAAAGTCCAGGAATAGCGGTCAGGCATGTCTATCATCACGTCGCAGTCCCCGGATTTCTTTATGAGGTCCGCCATCGCCTTGGCCTCTATGTCGTTGAGGGACATCTTGTCCATCAGGTGGTTCAGCTCGGAGGCGGTTATCTCCGTGAATTTGAAGGTGCAGAACTTCTTCAGCTCCGCGAAAAGCTCGTCCCGCTGGTTCGGGGTTAGCTGCTTGGAGTCCTTGGACGCGAATTTCCTGAGGAGCTTGGTGTCGTCCCGGCTGCACGTGGCGCAGCAGATGACCAAAGGCCCGAGAACCGGGCCCCTGCCCGCCTCGTCAATGCCCGCTATAACGTTCCCCATGGGTTAGGATTCCCTCCGAAGGTTTATAGGATTTGCCATTGCCGGGGCTGGGCATGGAATAAAAATGAGAAATAGGATGGGAAAAGGAAAAATTCAGGATTGGGCTGTCATTGACCTTTTTTCGACGATGATAAAGTCGCCGACCGCAAGGACGGAGTCGTAGGGGCACAATATGAAGCCCTCCTCGTCCTTCATGGTCTCGAGGTTCGCCTTGTCGGGGTTCGGGTCCACGACCAGTTCCTCGATCTTCCCGGTTATCTCGTTAATGTTAACGTCAACGAGCTTGCCGAATTCCTCGCCCTCATTCGTGATAACTTTCTTTCCAGTGAGTTGCCTAGCCAGGCTGTACTTTGCCATTAGATCACCTGCGTGCTTCTTATTAGTTAAAAGGTTTATAAAACTAACATTTTTACGGATTGAGCCACTGGATTTCAAAATAGTCGAATTTGCTTCCCGGGAGATTCACTTTTTTTATCAGGTAGTAGGTTACGGAGGTTTCACGGTCCGCAATTGCGATCACCAATTCCAATCCCCGCTCGGCGCATTCCTCCAGGGCCTGGGCGAACTCCACCCCGCCCAGGTATTCGTCTTCGGTGAGCGCCAGCGCGAGGAAGGACGGCTCGCCCGTGCGTGGGTTTTCGCATTCCGCGCCCCTCCTATGGTAGAAGGCGAAATCGCAGGTGCGCATCCCGCGGGATTTTTTTCCCGGGACCGCGAGTATGAAGGTCTTCTTCACGGAATGGGCGAGCCGGATTGCGCGGGCCCACTCGGAAATCAAAAGTTTGCTCCTCCTCGGGAAAACGTGGAGCACGTGCCTGGAGTGCGCCCATTCCGCGCCTTTTGTCGGGGAGGCGCCGGGGAAATAGACGCGGAAATGTGAGCCGAACTTGAACCCCGTCTTTATTACGAATCCCTTTTCCCTCCAGTCTTCGTATACGCCGTACATTTCTTCAAAAAAATGTATCTGCCCTTCGCAGTGGGAAAGGATTTTCTTGAAATTTGAATTCGGGATTTTGAGGATCCCTTTCTTTAGAAGGTAGAGGGTTTCGAACGCATCCAGCTTTGTGATGGTTCCCTTGTGCGCGGCCTTGTATGTTCCGAACTGGCCGAACCACCCCTCTTCGTATAATTTTTTTCCTTCGGGGGAGTCTATGGTGGTGAGCATGTCCTGGGGGAAGAATACTCCTTCTGCTTTGGCAGAGGGCAGTTCCGGAGTTGCGCTTGGGTAGTCCACTCCCGCGCCCCTGCCAAACTTCCCCAGGATTTCCTTCGCGTCCCTCGCGACCAGCCCGCGCTCCCTCCAGTCCTTGAAGACGAGGTAGCGGGCGAGGAGCTTCGGGGATTTTGAAAAACCGGAGGCGAGCGAATTGAAGGGAATGGATTTTCCCTTTTCATCCGTGCATTCCGCATTCCTGTTGTCCATGAGGTAGAGGGCCTCCTCCGGGGAGAGGAAAACCTTTCCGTTTTTCACCTTTCCGAAAAAACCCTTCGCCAGGGAGCTTACGCTCTCCGCATCCTCAGCATAGGCCTCTTTTCCATTGAAGATGAGTTTCACGGGGAATAGTTCCTAGTCTGGATTATAAATGCTTTACGGATAAATTTGCGCATGCGGAGCGAGAAGGCGCCGGACGTGCAGGTGATGCTCGACGAGGTGCTGGCGCGCACCAGCCTCAGGCACGTTATTTCGCCGAGAATAATCTGCATGAGGAGCTTCGGGGCTAGGGCAAACGCGTATGCAAGAATATGGAGCCTGCCCGCAATCTGGAGGGAGGCGCTGGGGATTAACCCTTTTTATGTGATTGAGGTTTTGAACGAGAACTATGACCCTTTGCCCGAGGAGAGGAAGAAAAGGGTGCTTATCCATGAGTTATTGCATATCCCGAAGAAATTCTCGGGCGGGCTGGTGCCGCACGTGTGCGCCGGAAAAAAGATAGATGCCAGGTCTGTGGAAAAAATATACATGGAATACCTGGAAGGGAAATCAGAGAATCCTGATTAGGAGGCCTATCGGGTTCGCGGTTGCGGGCGTAGGCTCCGCGCGTTTCCCGCATTCAGGAAGGGGCTGCGGGAGCTTTATCTCCTTCACTATGACGGTGCCGCAGACTTCGGAAAGGAGCTTGCGGAGCGCATCCCTGTAGGTTTTCTCCCCGGTGCTCACAAGCGCCCTCTCCAGCATGGGCTCATTGCGCTTGAACAGGAGGGTTATTTCCGTGCGCCTGAAATTTTCCCCGTGGCGCGAGAGCCCGTTCCTGGCGAGTATGGTGCCCGCGTGGAACATCGAGAGCCTCCTCTCATGCATGTCCCTAGGATGGATGGTTTTCATAGGAATAGTACTATTGCGCACATATTTTAACATTATTCAAAATTTACGCGCATCACTTTCACGAACTCTATTTTCTCCCCAACGAACGCATACACCAGTTCCTTGCGCATCTTCCCCGCAATCTTCAGGTCCGAGCGGATGCCCGGCACATCCTTCCTGCGCAGGACGCGGACGAGGTACATGGTGCGGTCCTCGCCCACCCTTATCCCCTTTTTGTAGACGCGGAGCAAATCCGCGGATTCGCCGCAGCGCACTATGAAGCCGGAGTCCCTCAGCTGTTTTAACACCAAATATTTTTCCGGAGCGAGCGGGTCGGACTTTTCCGCAAGGGAGAGGAACTGCTCCGCGCTCCCTTCTATTTCGCCCTTCTCAGCGAAGTATGCCGCCTCCAAGTAAGGGAGGCTGACTTTCCCGTCCTCCTCCATCGCACCTAGGAGAACGAGGCGCCGCACTGTTTTCTCATCTTCTATGAGGAGGGATTCCTTCACTGTAACCACCCGGGCGGATTCTTGACTCTATTGCCTGCAATGCCTCCTCAAGATGCCTTGAGGGGATGTCGCTCATGATTATCTCGGTGCCGATGGTCGCGAGGGTGTCCACGCGGAGGGTCCCGAGCCGGAATACCCTGTCGAAAATGGAGCGGGAGACGTTGACGGAATCTATCTTGTTGTAGGGGACGAACTGCGTCTTCACGTTTATTATCCCAATGCGGGAGGTGATCCCCTCGTCCGTGATTTCGAAGCTCTGGAGCCTGGAGCGTATGAACGCGACTATTATTATGAGGAGGGCGAACACGAGGATTATGACGTAGGCGGCGGGGTAACTGAGGCGGAAGAATTTCTCTATCTGCATCCAGGCGAAGACGGCGATTACGGCAAGGAGGATTGCCTTTGTGTACATCATCCTTCCGGACGTGTTTATTTTCATGAGCACTGCCATGTGTAATGCTTAATAAAACAAAAGATAAAAGGGCTTGTGGTGCGCTTATGATTGCCTACACGGACGGATGCTGCCTTGGAAATCCCGGAAAGATGGGGGCCGGAGTGGTGCTTTTGCATGACGGAAAAGTGGTGAGGGAGACAAGCAGATATCTGGGGATGGGGACGAACAACATAGCGGAATATACGGCGGTGCTGATTGCCGTTGAGGAGGCAAAGAGGATGGGTGCGAAGGGGCTCTCTGTCCGGAGCGACTCTAAATTGCTGGTCAGCCAGCTGAAAAGGGAATTCCGGGTGAAGGCGCCCCACCTCCGCGAAATAATGGGGAAAATCTGGAAGACCGGGGAAGGGATGACTCTTCATTTTGAGTGGATTCCGCGCGAGCAGAACGAACGCGCCGATGAATTGTCAAAGGAAGGGGCGGAAAAAGGCTAGCGGATGCGTTCCGCTGCCCTTTGGAAATATATGGCTGTCAATTCCGGATCATTGTCTTTGATGCTGGAGCATGCCTCGTTCATCGCATCCACCACCGGAACAAGATAAATCTCCCCCGCTTTCTGCAGCTCATTCGCGATGAAGCGGGGGTTCCGCACCTGGAGCTGGCGCACGATTCCGCGCATAAATGAGACGAATTCTTCCTTGCCTGCCCTGTTCGCCATCCTGTATGCCTCCCTGAGGCTTTCCTTGATGCTGCCTTCCTGAAGGTCGTGCCCTACTGCTTTTATGTTGGCCCTTGCCGGCTCCTTCCAGCCCTTTCCACCAGGAAGCTGCTCTACGAACTTCGTGAGCGTTTCGCAGAGCACGATGTCCCGCGCCATGCCTTCGAACGCCTTTTTGGCGCCAGGGCCGGAAAGGACCCTTGCATAACCCGCAAGCAGCCTTTCCGTGTAGCGGTCCCTGCGGATGCGGAGGGAACATTCCCTGAGCTCATTATACGCATCTATGCGGAAGGTCTGCCTCGGGCGCCACTCGCCCATCCTGCTCCTGAATGCGGTAAGGGCCGCGCAGGCGGCTGAAACCATGATTGGGTTGCCTTTCTCCTCCGCAATCTGGAGAAGGCGCTCGACGTTCCTGAGCTTTTGGATTGCAAGGGATGAGTATGCGGAAACGAGGCGCTTCGTTTCGCCCATCGCAACAATTTCCTGCCTCGCGGAAGCGATTGCCTTACCGCTTAATCCCCGCCCTTCAACCATCACCACGAGCTTTGCGTTTATCCTTTCCGCGACTGCCAGCGCTTGGTTTGTTGAGAAAAGTTCGTATGAATGGCCATCGGAAACATGGGACAGCATCCTCACCGCCCCGAAAATGTCAGAAACGTGCTCCACCTGCCTGCGGGGCACTCTCTGACCTTCTGCGAATTCCTCCGGCAGATTTTCCTCCCTGTTGAAGAGTATCCTCACGTTCGCCGGGTCGCGGGCGTCCACCTTCAGGTCGTCAAGGGAGAATGTCCGGACTGGTTTCCCTTCGCCTGTCCTGCCCATGAAATATCTTGCATGCTGTGAAAGCCTCCATCTTACCGATGGCCTTGCGGAATCCAGGAGGCGCCTCTGCGCGCCCAGCCTCCTTTCGGCCATGCCTGCAGCAATAGTTTGCTGTTCTATTTGGGAGAATGAAAGCTGCCTTGCCATGATATTATTCTGCGGTAAATGCTTTTTAAATGTAGGAGAGAAAGGACTTGTATGGAGATTGGGGATTATTTCACTTTTGAGCCTGCGAAGGGCACTCCCATCCATGACTGGTTCTACTACAAGGAGGCGTATTCGCCCCAGCTGGTGGAATGGGCGCTCAAGGAGCTGGGAGTGGAGAAGGGAACGGTGTTCGACCCCTTCTGCGGAATCGGGACGACGATGCTTTATGCGAAGGAGAACGGATTGAAGGGGATTGGGATAGATGTTTCGCCCCTCGCATTATTTGTAACGAAAACCAAATGTGCGGATTATTCTGAAAAGGATGCGGAGGAGGCGGAGAAGGAATTGAAGGGGATGTTTTCGGAGAGACGAGAGGCGGGATGGAATTGGGATTTCGAGCTATTCCATCCTTCCAGGTTTTTCGGGAAGAGGAACTACAATGACATATGTTTCCTGCGGGAGCGGATAGAAAACATTGGGAATGAAAAAGTGGGCGGGCTGTTTTTACTGGCGCTTCTCTCTATTCTTCCGCAGACGGGATTTTTCATAAAGGACGGGGGCGTTCTGCGGGAGGAGCCCAAGAAGAGCGCGATGCCTGTGAAGGACGCGTTCAAGAGGAAAGTGAAGGGGATGGTTAAGGATTTGAGGGGAAGGAAGGCGGCGGGTGGAAAAGAGCCGGAACTCATGCTTAAGGATGCGCGGAACTTTTCGGAAGCGAAGGCGGATGTGTTTGTTACGTCTCCGCCTTACCTGAATTACATAGATTACTCTAAAGTTTACGGATTGGAACTGAGCTTGCTGACGATGCAGAAGGAGAGCACGAAAATAATGCGCGGGAGGGAGGTGCGGAGCTTCATCACCGGCGAATCTTTTGGCGCGTGCCCTCCCGAGGCGGAAGAGTATTCGGGCATTCCGATTGCGGGGACATATTTTGCGGACATGGAGAGGGTGCTGGAGAATTTGAAGAGGATTGCGCCGAAGGGATGCATGGTTGTGGGGAATTCGGTGCTGGGGGGGAAGCATATTCCGGTGGACGAGATACTTATCGAGATGGGAAAAAGGATTGGGTTTGAAGGGAGGATTGCGGCTGTGAAGGAAAGAATTGCGGACGTGAGGCCGCAGAAACTCAGGACTAGAGAATCCGCGATAATGTTCCAATGATAGGGGGTTATGAGTACCCTAGAGAGA
This sequence comes from uncultured Microcaldota archaeon, assembly GCA_903920925.1. Taxonomy (GTDB): domain Archaea; phylum Micrarchaeota; class Micrarchaeia; order Anstonellales; family Bilamarchaeaceae; genus CAIXOA01. The sequence goes on from CAIXOA010000177.1 coordinate 16,135, forward strand.
AGGGGGCCCTCCCCCTTCTTCTTGGAGGGAGAGCGCGATTGTCTTTGGCTAGCGCGCCTTCTCGCCGTTAAGCAACGCTCTTACCACGACCTTTGTGTCCTGGAGGACGTTGTTGCGGGAGAGGATGTCGATGACCTGCTTCCTGCTGAAAACCGCGCCTGTCCTTTTCAGGTATATCTCCGGAGGGCACATGTCGAAGAACGATAGCTTGTGCGGGCCGATGAAATTGCCGGGATAGGCCAATGCGTCGTGCGGGCCGTCCAGCACCTTCACCAGCACATCCACAACTGAGGCGCCTCTGTCCAGGATTATTGGCCTCACGAGTGGGGAGCCCTCTATGTGCACCGTGAATGTAGCCTGCGCTTTTCCATTACTCTCTTCCGCAAGCGGTGCGGGGTGCGGGTCTATGGCACCGCGCACGTCCGTCACAGCGTCGAGCACCGGCCTCAGGACCTCGTTCAGCGCGTCTATGAAAGCCAGGTCGTCAAGGCCCTCCCTTCCCTTGTAGCCGATGCGGCCGGACCTGCCGCAGCATGCGTCCTTGTAACTGCCCTCGTCCTGGAACTGCACCTCTATTGGAACGTCCCTGCCCCTGAACTGGCGGACGCCGGTCGTGTGGATTGCCTGATAGCCGCTGCTCTTTGGATAGTTGTAATAGTTGTTCACGTTCCTGCGCGTTATCAGCCCCGAATCCCGGACCACATCGGAGAAGCCCAGGCCCAGGAAGGCGGCCGCCTCGGGCGTGCCGTTAAACACAACCCTGGCGGCAACAAGGTCGCTTATCTCGCGGCCGTCCTCCTCCTTGAATACGATTGCGGGCTCGGATTTCACCCTGGACGGCTGCACTTCCGCGCCCAGGATTGTGTCCCTGTATTCCTGAAGGGTGGCGTTGCTTGCCATCATCTGCAGGACTGTCTTTATCATGCCTTCAAGCTCCAGCCCGGCCTCCCTGTAGAAGTGCCTGAGCGGCCCCATCCTCGCCTTCACCTCCTCAAGCTTGAAGCGCAGCTCCGGGTCCCAGAGCAGGCTGTTCTCCCTTATCCTGTTCGCCGCCCCCAGCCATCCTATCCCGTCCGCGAAGGGGAAGAAAACGTTCTTCATCTTCTTTGAGAGTATCCTCCTCTCGCACTCACCGAGCTCCCCCCGAAGGGGCGCGCCCTCCAGCCAGTCCTCTTCTTTCAGGCAGAGATCAGAAAGCTTGAGAATGAGCGTCCTCAGGGAGAGCCCGCCGTCCTGGATGAGCTGCGCGTAGTGATGCAGCTTCAGCTCGGGGTTGAGGTCGTATGCCTCGGAGGAGATGCCCGCATACTGGCTGAAATCGCTCCTGAGGAGGGCTATGAATTCCTCGTGGGTGACCCCGAACTCCTCCCTGAAGTTAGGGACATTGTGGGATATCCCCCTCTGCAGCCTTCCGTAGAACTCGTTCCTCGCGTCCCTGTCGGCCCCTCCGCCGCGGAGGTGGTGGATGCGCGCAAGCGCGGATGTGAGCGCAAATGCCATGCTCAGCTCCGGGCCGGGCTTCACCCTCTGCGCAATCAGGCGGAAGTATACCTCCGACACCTGCTCGACCTGCCTGCCGTGCTCCTGCCTGCGCCGTGCGGAACGGGCGATGATGGAGCGCACATGCTCGCATGCCTGGGAGTAGGGGTGCGGCTGCTGGCTTTCGCAGATGTTACTCATAGTAATATAATGTGTAAAGAATATTTATATAAGTATGGATTGGGAAGCATTTTTGTGAAAATCTACATTACTGGCGCCTCCGGAAGGCTGGGAAGGCACGTTATGAGGTTCGTTGGAGCGGTTCCGCTCGTGCGGGAGGCGAAGGGGCTTCCCGGGGAGATTGTGACGGATTTTTCTGCGGAGAGCCTCAGGAAGATTCTGAAGGACGCGGACTGCGTAATCCACCTCGCCGGCTCCATGAGGTTTTGGGATGAAGGGGAGATGCACAGGGCGAATGTGGAGCTTACGAGAAAAATAGTGGAGAACTCGCCGGATAGATGCAAGATTGTGCTGGCGAGCTCCATTTCCGTGTACGGAAAAAAATGGAAGGAGATACCTGCGGACGAGGCCACGCCAACGCATCCGGATTCGGCCTATGCGCGGAGCAAGTGGGAGGCCGAGGAGATTGCGAGGAAGAAGGGGAAGCACGCAATTTTGAGAATCGGGACAATCTACGGGACGGAGTTTGAGGATTATTTCAATATCCTCCACATGCTGGAGAAGGGGAAGATGTTCATCATAGGGGACGGGAGGAACAGGGTTCCTTTTGTGCATGTAGAAGATGCGGCGAAGGCCGTGGCCGCCGCGGTGGAGAAGGGGCAGGGGGTGTATGTGGTCTGCGGGGAGAGTAGGGCGCAGGAGGATATTTACTCTATTGCGTGCAGGGAGTTGGGGGTGCGGCCTCCGAAGAAGCATGTCTCCTTCTGGATGGCGAACCTTCTCGGAAGGCTGCAGGAACTCGGGGCGCTGATTGGCATGAAGCCGAAGCTTACGAGGGAGCACGTGAGCATCCTGGGAAAGGACCGGGCGTTCAAATGGGAAAGGGCGAAGAGGGAACTGGGTTTCCACCCGCGCTGGGCAGAGGAAGGCATAATCGAAGTGGTGAAGGAATATAAGCAGGGAAAGTAGGGATTTAAAAAAGAAGAAATTGAACTATTTAGGGGGAAATGCATGGGAAAGACAGAACAATACATACTTGACGAGCTGGAGCGGAAAGGCGCCCTGCTCTTCTCACTGGTGGACCCGCTGGACTATCCCTCGTTGGACGAGGCGGTGAAGACCGCAAAGAGCATGAGCGAGGGAGGGGCGGACGTGGTGCTAATAGGCGGGAGCATAGGTGTGCAGGGGGAGCTGCTGGACACGGTGACGAAGCGCGTGAAGGAGAATGTGAACGTCCCCGTGGTGCTTTTCCCGGGGAACATAGGGACCGTGACCAAATATGCGGACGCGGTCTATTTCATGAGTTTGCTCAACTCGAGGAACGCTTATTGGATCACCAGGGCGCAGATGCTCGCGGCGGAGATGGTGAGGCATTTCAAGGTGGAGCCGTTGCCCGTGGGATACGTGGTGGTGGAGCCGGGCGGAACTGTGGGGTATGTTGGGGATGCGCAGTCTGTTCCGCGGGCGAAGCCGAAGATTGCGGCGGCGTACGCACTGGCGGCGCAATACATGGGATTCAGGTTCCTTCTTACGGACGCGGGGAGCAACCCCGCGGAGGGGCACATACCGCTTGAGATGATTAAGGCGGTTTCTTCAGTGATTGAGATTCCGTATATTGTGGGTGGTGGGATAAGGACCGCCGCTGAAGCGAAGAATGTTGTGAAGGCGGGCGCGGACATCATCCAGGTTGGCACGGCGTTTGAGAAAAAAGGAGGCGTGGACGCGGTGAAGGAGTTTGTGAAGGCGGTGCGGGAAGGGTCCAAGAGGTAGGGAATGGCGAAGAAAAGCATCGGAAAATTCCTGGTGAAGGCCGGGGCATTGAAATTCGGGGACTTCACCCTGAAAAGCGGGAGGAAGAGCCCATATTTTGTCAATACTGGAATCATCTGCGAGGGAAAGGAGTTTTTGGAACTGTGCGAATTCCTTGCATCTAAAATAGAGGAGATTGGCGGGTGCGATGTGGTTTATGGGCCCGCGTACAAGGGGATTCCGCTTGCCGTGGGCGTGGCGATTGCATTATCCAAAAAGGGGAAGAAAGTTTATTGGCTGTTCAACAGGAAAGAGGAGAAGGCGCACGGGGATAAAGGGGTGTTTGTCGGGCATGTGCCTGCCCCGGGCGAGAGCGTTGTGCTTGTTGATGATGTGTTTACTACGGGCGGAACGAAATATGAGAATGTTGAGCTTCTGAAAGGGATTGGAGTGAAATTGAAGGCAGTGGTCGTGGCGGTGGACCGGGAAGAGAAGGGCGAGAG
>CAIXOA010000178.1 GCA_903920925.1 uncultured Microcaldota archaeon
CCCAAATCCTTGAGCACGGCGTGCTGTTTCGGATTGGATGAGTAATGCAGCACGCAGGTCCTCTCTCCCTCCTGCAAAAGATGATTCAAAAATACGCTGTCCGCGCACTTCTCCCCCGTATGCCTGGAGAGCACCTCCATCACCCGCTTCCCCCGCGAATCCTTCACTATACCGGCGATGCACACCCCGCTTTCCGAGCAGAACTTGAACAGCTCCTTATATCTCTTAATTAGCAATAAATAATCCTCAAACAGAACGGAATCCTCGCTGGGCCTGTCGCACGCCAAAGGCACAACCGACCCGTCCAGGAACAGGAACCCCGGCTTCTCTTTCCTCGCTGTTTCCAGCGCATTCTGTATCTCCATATTCAGCCTGAAGATAGAGCGGTGCCAGTTCACCTCCCGCTCGTCCAGCCCGGTCTTCACGTCATATGTTGGCTGCGGAAACGCCGAAGGATAATACGAATATGATTTCAATTCCCCCTTCTCATATGTGAAAGTGGAGGACACCGCCTTCCCTATGAGCAGGTCCGCTCCGTGCATCTCGTAATTCAGTATCCCTCCGTCCACCGCGCTTACCTTTCCCCCCGCCTCCCCATGCTCCAGCGGCATCACCAGCGCCCCGTCGAGCATCTCCTGCATCTTCGGCGCAAGCGCCCTTATGCGCGCCGCCTCGCCCTTCCTTCTCCCTTCTATCTGCGCGATGCATTCGGCTGCCTTCCTCAACTGCTCAAGCATGCGGCAACATCTCATTTTCCCCTTTTTAACTTTTGCAGGGCTCCATTCCGGTAAGTCTGTGTCCCCGCCTCAACAAATATGTTTATAAATCTTCTCCCACAGTAATACTACTATGAACACTGCAAAAATTGTTCTCGGGGTTCTTGTGCTGGTGCTTAGCCTTTCTTTTGCGGCGACGCTCACACCCGGACCGGTGACTACTTGCGGCGTGATAGACACGCTCGGCACCTACAACGTGCAGAACAACCTTACCGCTGCAACGGGTGACTGCATCGTCATACAGGCAGATGACGTGAACCTTAACTGTGACGCGAACTCCATAAGCGCCACCTCGCGCTCCAGTTATGCGATCCATGTCATGGAAGGAAGCGGCAACGTCCATGTGGACCGCTGCATCCTAGAGAACTCCATGACCGGTCTCGGCGCAGGCGGCCTCGATTCCGATACCAATGGCCTGACGCTCACGGCCAACGTCGCCCGCCACAATGGCTGGGGCTACGAGCTCATCCGCCTCACCAACTCCATGATAGATGACAACATGGCGTACAACAACACCGAGCACGGCTTCTACATGACCGCATCCACTGGCAACACGCTGCAGAACAACAACGAGTTTATGAGCGAATGGAACGGCTTCTACCTGGGTTCGTCCTCAAACAACCACCTCGTTGGCAACACTGCCAGTCAGAACCGCAATGGGGGGACTTCAGTAGGTTTTGAGATTGCTTTCGATTCCAACAGCAACACCCTGGAGTCCAACACCGCGGAACAGAACGATTTCGGCTTTAAGCTCTACGGCAGCACCCCAGTCGGGGGCGTAACGCCGGCCCTTCCGGACGGCAACCGCTTCATCAGCAACACCGCAAATGACAATGGCATTGGGATACAGTTTATGTACACCGGCACCCAGAACGGCATTTCCGGTTCGACCATAACCAACAATGCCTACGGCGGCATAGATGCACTCGGCTCCCCGGCATTGGACATAACCTCTAATACGATTACAAACAACGGCCCGTCTTATAGCCTGGCCTCCGGCATCCTTGTGAAGAATTGCACCGGCTACGTGATATCCGACAACACCGTGACCGCTTCATACAACGGCGTATGGGTAGAAGCCTCAAACATGGGCACCCTTGACAACACCGTAATATCCGGTTCGGTCAGCCCGCTCCGTTTGGAGTTTTCCACGGGCAACCAGCTCACCGCAATAACCGTGGCGGATTCCGGCCCGGTCATGCTCAGGGGCGACTCAACTGACAACAGCATAACCCTGCTCACAATGAAGGGAACCGCCGGCGAGGTTCTGGTGGACATCCCGGTCTACAATGGCAATTATGACGTTACCGTCGCTTCGTCTCCCGCAGCCGCGCCTTCAGGATACACGGCGCTCGGCAGATACGTTTCGGTCGTGGAGGCGGTTGCCCCACCTGTGCCCGATGAAGGCATGGAGCTGGTCATCCACTACCAGGATTCCGACCTCGGCTCTCTCAGCGAATCGACCGTGAAGGCGATGCTGTGGGACGGAAGCTGGTCTATTCCAGCACAGACTCTTTATATGAGCACAAACGGGGTAATCACCGATAACACTGCCTTTGGCATCTTCGGCCTGTTCGCAAGGCCAACACCCCCGACACCGCCAACGCCTCCAACCCCGCCTAGCGGCGGAAGCACAGGGGGCACGACCTCCGGCGGCTCAGGCGGCGGAGCGCCTCATATAGGCGTCCCGTACATCCCCTCCGGCTCAGGCGGAACAACCGTCGAGGTTGAGCCCAGCTGCACCTCCAACGCGGACTGCGCATCCAGCGCAACCTGCAGCGGCGGCGTATGCAAGGCTTTGGAGGCGGGAAGCTCCTGCGGCACATTCGAGAACCACAAATGGGTGGACTACGAGTGCTGCGGCACCGAGGACTGCGATGCGGGCCAGGTCTGCAAGAACAACGCGTGCGTCTCCATGGAGCCGCTTAATATCACAGGCACGGAGCCCCAGGGCACAGGAGGCTCCGAAGCATCCGGCTCCAACCAGGGCCTGGGAAGGCTCCTGGCGGACGTTCCTTGGTGGGTATTGCTCCTGCTAGTCCTGATGGTGGGCGGAGGCATATACGCGCGCTACAGGATGGGGCAGTCCGAGAAACCGCCCGAGGGCTCAGAGGGTTCGGAGGAAATGCCTCCGGCAGAGCCTGAAGAGGAGTAATCCTTTTCATTTTTCCCTTTATTTTTCTATAATTATTTCTATTTTCTTATCTTCTCATTTTCTAATTCCACAATCAGCAATCGCCAATTCCCTAGCTCCCTACCACTTTCATCGGGTTGCCTATTATGCAAAGCCCGGTCAGTTTCCTGCATGCCCTCTCCCTGTCAGGCTCCATAACGTATGCCCCGAGCTCCCCCAGCCAAACGCCGATTATCCACTGCTTTGGCCTGTTCTGCTCCACGAGCATCCTCACGAGGGCTGCTGTCATCGCAGGCCCCTCCATCTTCTTTCCTCCGGGAAGCCTCTTTGACACCTGCAGAATAATCTCGAGCGCAGCCTTCTTCGCCGCCTCCCTCGCCTCTTCGCTCTCCATGGAGTCCGCGAGCGAGGTCACGGCTAGCACATCCTCCACGCAATAATAGGCAATGTTCCTTGCCAGTGCTTCTTTAAGGCAGCCGAGGTCCCCGGGCCCTAGGTCTCTGCCCAGCACCCTCCCGCCCGCATAGAGCCTCTTCTCCTCCGCCTCAACAGGGTCCTCCTCCAGCATCTCCATGAGCGCCTGGAAGCTCTTGGCCTTTCCATTGCCCATAACCGCTTCAGCGGCATTTCTCGGTCCGCTTGGCCTGCTGTCCACCCAATGCCGGATCAGCTTCTCCTCCGCCCTTGGGATAAGGCTGTCCATCTTCCTGCCAGAAGGCTTCACCCCGTGCTCCTTCACGAACGCCGCGAATTCTTCGAGCGCAGCCATCCTGTCCCCCTTCTCCAGCTCAAGGTTCGCCCTGCACTGCCCTATCCGTTCGCATGCCTCCTTAGAGCAAAGGGCCTCCTCCCCCATCTTCACCACAATCTCTGCAATAAGCCTGAAGGCCTCCATCCTGTCCTGGGGCGCCACCGAATTGATTATTCTCTCCATCTCCACCAGCGCCCTCTCCCTGTCTTCGCCCTTCGCCCTTATGCTATCCTTCTCCCCCTTTCCCATCAGAACGTCCTTTATCCTCAGGAAGTCCTCAATCCTGTAATAGAACACGTTTATAGTCTCCCTGCGCGTGAGCGTCTCCCTCTCGTCGAATTCCTCCTTCCTGCTCCCGAACATTATGGCAAAAAGGGCATGCCTCCTGTTGCGCGCCTCCTCCGCCCCGCCCTCCCCGTCCATCACCAGCGCCTCCTTCGCCTCGTCTATGGTGAGCGCCCTCCGCCTCCTCCGCGTCTCCGCCTCCAGCGCATTCCTCGCCTTAGCCCCCCTTTCCCCGTTGGGCAGGGACGCAAGGTATGCCTCGGCCTCTGCGCCCAGCCCCATCCTTTCCACCGGCGCCGCCTTGGGAGCATCCTGCGCCACGGGCGCGAAAACAATCGGCTCGAATTGCGTCTCTTGGCGAGGGGGCTGCGCCTCCTGCGGAGAGGCGTTTTCTCCGCCATTGCCTTTCAAAAACATCCTTCTCAATGCGGTGGTGAACCTCTTCCCCAACCCCCTGTTGCCCGCAGGCTCCGGCTCCACGAAACACACGTTCCTGAAAGGGTCAGAGTGGCGCTTCATCAATTCACCCTCCGTATACCCCCCGGATATTCTCAAGGTGGATCGCAAGCCCGTCCGTGCCGGACTCCCTCCCCTTCTCCATCGCGAATATGCAGCCGTCAAGTATCACGGCCACGTCTACAAGCGCCGCCTTTCTCCTGAAGATTTCAGCCACGGCCGCAACCGCATCAATCTTTGCCTCTGGCCCGCTCATCTCCACAATCTGGATTATTTTCAGCAAAATGGAAAGCTTCTTGTAGAAGTCCATGCCCGCCCCCCCGTCCCCGAAAATTCCCCTCATCCCCGCGAGCCCGTAAAAAAGTGCATTCCTGTTCTCAATCGTTCCGAGCCTGGCGCACACCTCCCCGACCAGCTCCTGCAGCCCTCCCTTCGCGCTCCCGCGATACTTCCACTCCCGTTTTTCCTCCGGGGCGCCGACAAGCCCCTCCATCGCCGTGAACTCATCCATCTCCCCGTTCCCGCAGAAAACCGCGCGCATCGCCACATCCTTCTTCGTCGCCGCAGGCCTTCCGCCGATAAGCGCGTGAACATCAAAATCCGCCACAAGGGCCCTCTTCAAATCCTCCAGATCCACCCTCCCGCCGTTCCTCTCCAGCCCCTCCCAGGCCGCCCTCGCGCTCCCCTTCACATCATTGGGCAGGGCGCACAGGAATTCTCTCATCTTCTTCGCTTCCCTGTCCCCCTGGCCGCCCATCCTCTTCTCGGTGAGCGGATACTTTGGCGCGCCCCCCTCGGGCTCCGCAGCCGCCCGCTGGGCAGAACGCGAAGACCCATCATTACAGACCATAATTATATATTATCCCCAACAAAGAATATAAAGG
>CAIXOA010000179.1 GCA_903920925.1 uncultured Microcaldota archaeon
ATTACGCCCCCAAAAGTTGGGATACGGAGGGAAAAACAGCCCGAAGAGGAGAAAAAAGAATAATCCTAGTCGGTTGCCGAATCCATCCTGTAGACCATTCTCCCGAACAAGTCATCAGGGTCGGGCACAAACCCATGCCTCGCGTAATGCCTCAGAAGCGCATCGTCTGCAGGAACAAGCTCTATCACAGCCACGTTGTTTTCCCTTGCTATTTTCTTTGCCTGTTCAAGTGTTATGGCGAAGAAGCCCATCCCTTTCCATTCCCGCGGGGGCTCCACATACGCAGAGAGAACGAAATCCCTGCAATCCGGGGTGAATCCGTCTATTGAGTGGATGTAAACAGAATCCTGCTCCACAAGGATCTTTGCGACCACGAGATATCCCTTGCGGTCAGGGGCCACCTCATCTATCTCAACGCGGTATTCCCTGAGAAACGGGCCGTGCTCATCAGAGTAAACTAATCCGTAAGATTTTACGGTGAATTTCTTCCCGGCGAGGTTTCCATAGGCAGGAAGCCCGTTTATTGTCTCGGAGAGGGGCTGGAGCTTGCGCTCGGAGAATCCCGCGGAAACCGGAATGGCCGGGCGGGGGATCTGGGAGCTCGAATGGCGCTCGCTCATGTGCATATTAGTGTATTTAAGTGTTTATAAATGTAGTGGTAGAATAAGGAAAAAGAGGGATATTTATAAATTCTATTATGCAGAATAATATCATGCACGCGGACAGCGGCCCGTCTCCGGCAGAAAAGCTCGGGGACGGGAAGACCGCAAAGGGAATGGCCGTAGACCCAGCGATAGCCGGGCTGGAGAAGGGGGGCGGCATAAGCAAGGAAGTTGCCCTAACGATGCTAAAGCGGGGGCAGATCGGGCAGCTTGAAGCGATGGGAAGTGGTGCGTCCAAGGCCCTTTTTGAGATAGTAAATGACACTTCGGTGGACAAGGCAGAGAGGAAAAATGCGGCGGGAATTTTTTTGTGGAAGATAGATGAGGGGCTGCCGGCTGGGGAGGTGGCGGCGTGCCTCGTCGTGATGGGCTATCCGCGCGAAAAGGAGATTGTGAAACTGGAGTCCCCGAAAGTGGACATAACGCTCAAGAACATCCTGCTTAATGAGGCGGAAGAGGTGGAACTCAGGGCTAGGGCCGCGCTCGCGCTAAGGGACAGGAAATTTGAGGGTTTTGAGAGGCGGGAGGATGATGTCATATACCGTTTTTTCACAAGGGATTATCCGACCCTCGTGAAACACGGAGCGGCGGCAGTGCCGTTCCTCCTGGGGCGGATAAGGGACAAATCGGCGCCCGCCGACCAGGAAAACGCTGCAATATTGCTTGGCGAGATATCGGCCACGTACAACGAGGAAGAGCCCTGCGACTGGAGGGAGGTAATCAAAACGTTGAGGGACCTGGCAAAGGAACCCGAGTGGGATGATGACCCGAGGAAAAGAGAGACTGAAGCGGAGAAGGCGCTAAGGTACGTTTTCAGCAAGGTATTCTGGATGATAACCGGCAACTACCCGAAGTATTAGAAGTTTAATAAATTATTGGTTCTGTTAAGGATTGGAAGGCTTCTGCTCCGGCGGCTTGTGCTGCGCCGGCGGCTCTGTTTTTTGCTGCTGCGGAGGGGAAGCGGGCTTTGGCTGTTCCTGCGGCTTTTGCTGTGTTTGCTGCGTCCCTGTCGCCGGTTGCTGTCTGCCGGATGCAGTCTGCTGTGGCTGGTAGGGCCTCTGCTGCCTTTGTTCGCCCCTGTGGCCATATTGCGTCCCGTAGGGGCCGCGCTCCGGCTTGTTCCTTTCCCTCGAGACCTCCTCCGCATTAATCATAATGAGAATGTCCGCGGTGTTGCGGAGCGCGACGGAAAAGCCCGGCTCTATCCCGACTATGAGCGTTTTCTTCCCGTGCTCCTTCGCCTTCGTGAGGGCGGGAATGAAATCCGTGTCCCTGGTCATAAGGGCGATTACGTCTATTTCCGGGTTTACTATTTGCTCCGTCGCCTCGACCGCCATGGTGACGTCCACGTCGCCCGTGGTTATCTTGGGCTCAAATCCCTGGTTCACCATCGCTTCTATGAGCTTGTCCGAGGCGAACTGGTCGAGATAGATGCGCGCATAGCGGATGTTGCCGTGCTCGGAGACCTTCTTCTTTATCTCGCGCAAATCTATGTTCAGTTGCTTGCGTATTATGTTCGGCCCGTCGACGAAAAGCGCTATCTGCGGCTGCTTCTTCCCAAAAATCCCGTCAAAAAGTCCCATTGGTGTTCACCAGAAAATGCATGTGAGAATTATAGCTCAAACTTAAAAAAGGTTGCTGAATTCTGCGCGGTCGCCTTCGCGGCCTTTTCGGGCGGGATATTCTTCACTTCCGCTATGTACTGCACGGCGTCCCGCACCCCTTCTATCCCCCTCGTGATGTATGGCGCGTCCGTCTCCGCCACCAGTTTTTCAAGGGGGATGGATTCTATTGTTTTCCTCCGGTCTTTGGAGTGGAGCGGAGGAATGGAAATTATGCCTCCCATCTTCACCGCGCGCTTGGCGGTTTCGGCCTCGCCGGAGAAGAAGTGCATCATGAATGGTTTTTTCCATCCATAGGAATCCAATGCGTCCAGGACTTTTTCCTCTGCCTTTCTTGTATGGAGGACTATGGGCAAATCCATTTCCTCAGCGAGGGCAAGCATCCGTTCGAAAAGCGCCTTCTCGTCCTCAAAATGCTTCTCCTCCTTTCCCCAGTGGTAATCCAGCCCTATCTCGCCGATTGCGTTCGGGGTTTGGGAACGTATGAATCCCTCCCATTCCGGGATTTTTTCTATGCCGTCGAAAACCGCGGTCTGGGGAGCTATTCCGAGGCAGAACGGGATTTTGAGCTCCTTCGCTATCTCCACATTCTTCACGTTGGACTTGTGCGAATATCCCGAAGTGACCGGAAGGATATCTTCCGGCAGCTCTTCCAGCTGCTTCTTCTTGAAGGAGTCCAGGTGGCAGTGTGAGTCAACGAAGGAAAAACCCATAAAGCGTATTTAAAAACTTAATGTTATAAATCTAACGACAGCAATCCGCTTAGGTGTAATCATGAGTGAGAAGGTTTTTGCTTCAGCAAAAGAACTGCACGAAGGGAAGTATCTGCTCATAGACGACATTCCCTGCAGGATTGTGAGCATAGACAAGTCCAAGACGGGGAAGCACGGCTCCGCGAAACTGAGGATAGTCGCCATCGGGATATTCGACGGGCAGAAGAAGAACATGCTCACCACGGCGGATTCCGATGTCGAGGTCCCCATCATCGAGAGGAAGAACATGCAGGTGATGTCCGTATCGGGCAACACCGCGCAGGTGATGGACCAGGTCAACTATGAGGTTTTCGAGATGGAGATTCCGGCCGAACTGCAGGGGCAGGTGGAGGCCGGGAAGGAAGTCGAAGTGCTGGAAGCGATGGGAAGGAAAGTGATGCAGAGAATCAGGTGAATGGATGAAAGTTACTGTTGCAAAGAAAAGGGACAACGTTTTGCTCGGAAGGGCGGAGTACGAGATGGCGATTGAATTCGACGGGAAGACTCCTGCAAGGAACGAGATGAGGGATGCGGTCATTCAGAACCTCGGATGCAACCCGGACACGACCATACTGAAAAAGACGGACAGCACGTTCGGCCAGAGGAAGGTCACGGCCCGCGTGAACGTTTACAAGAAGAAGGAGGACATGATGAGGATTGAGCCGGACTACTCGCTCATCAGGAACAAGTTCAAGGAGGTCGCGGTGAAGGAAAAGAAGGCGGCGGCGCCCAAGAAGAAAGAGGTATGAGCATGGCGGAGAAAGCAGCGGCACCCAAGAAGGAGAAAAAGAAGATAAGGCCGTACAAGGCCGGCAAGCACTGCCCGAAATGCGGGCCCGGCTTCAAGCTGGCGCAGCACAAGGACAGGCAGTCCTGCGGAAAATGCGGCTATTTTGAGAAGAAGTAGAAGCTCATGAAAAACTATTTTCTTTCATTGTTCATCGCTTCAGTCCTGTTTTTCATAATCTCAGCCCTGCCGCGGGAATTCTTCCTGCCCGCTGTCGCGGCGGGGACGCTAATCTCCGGGGCATTGATATTCAAATTCCTGGGGAAGATGGATGCGCTCCTTTTCCTGCTCGTTTCCCTGGCGTATGTGCTGGTTTTCCCGCTTGAGCACGTGAACACGCTCTATATGCAGATGGGCCTTGGCGCGTTCGCGGCTTATTTCCTTTGGGACGGGCGGGAGAAGCTGCTCAATATCAAGGCAAAGCTCTGGAGGAGGGTGCTGGACGGGGCGTTGCTTTTCATCCTGATGATAGGGGCAGGAATTGTGCTGAACATCGTGCTGAACGTGATTGGGTTCAATGATTCCGCGAACGCGATACGGGTGGTGCAGGAGCTCCCCCTTTATCTCCTCATATTGGCGTTCACGCTTGTTCCCGTAGTTGAGGAACTGTTCTTCAGGGCTCTGCTTATACCCTTGTTTGCAAGGTATTCGAACGTATGGGCGGGGGCGGTCCTTTCCTCGCTATTCTTTGGGATTACGCATACTGCATACGGCTCCATCACGGAGATAGCCGGGGCAATGCTTCTCGGGCTGGTACTGGCGCTTTATTTTGCGAAGAAGGGGGACATACTTCCCTGCATGATAGCCCACGCAATATACAACTTCTTGTCCATATTCGCAATAAAGATGCTTTTCTGAGTGGTTCGGATGATACTGGGGATAGAAAGCACTGCGCACACGCTCGGGATGGGCATTGTGCACAAGGGAAAGGTGCTTTCCAACATAGGGGATACCTACAAGCCCAGGAATGAGGGAATTATCCCGAGGAAGGCCGCGGACCACCACGCGGAAAAGTTTGCGGAATTATTGAAGGCTAATTTGGAGAAGGCGGGAGTGCGCATGGAAGACGTGGATGCGATTGCCTATTCAGAAGGCCCCGGGCTTGGTGCGTGCCTCAAGGTGGGATTGGTCGGCGCGAAGTATCTCGCCCTGAAATATGGAAAAAAGATGATTGGGGTGAACCATCCCTTTGCGCACATAAAAATCGCGGAAGGGATAAGCGGGATAAGTAATCCCCTCATTCTGTATGTGAGCGGCGGGAATACACAACTGCTTATGGAAAAGGGGGGAAAATTCCGCGTGCTCGGGGAAACTTTAGATATGGGTATAGGAAACCTCTTTGATGCTTTCGGGCGCGAAATAGGGATGGAATATGCGCACGGGGCCGGGCTCGCGAAGCTTGCGGAGGGCGGGAAATATGTGCCCCTCCCGTATGTAGTAAAAGGAATGAATTTGAGTTTCTCTGGATTGCTCACGCAGGCCGGGAAGGTTTGGCGGGCGGGCCGATCTATGGGCCGCCCGGCAAATGAGGTGCGCACGCACGGGAAGAGGGATGTGGCGTACTCATTGTTTGAAACCTCATTTGCAATGCTCTGCGAGGTTACGGAAAGGGCGCTCTTCCTCACGCGCAGGAAAGGAGTGATTGTGTGCGGAGGGGTGGCCCAGAACAGGAGGCTGCAGGGGATGCTCCGCTCCATGTGCAAGGAGGACGGAGTGGAGTTCGGCGTGGCTCCGGATGAATTTAACCGGGACAACGGGGCGATGATTGCGTACGCCGGCGAGTTGATTATGAAAAAGGGGATGAGGAAGCCCGAAGAATGCGGAGTTGACCAGGATTATAGGGTGGATAAGCTCAGGCTGCACTGATTAGGGCAGGAGCTTCGCAAGGGAATCCAATTCCTCGACAACCTTTTCAGGAGTGTAGGCGCGGAGCCTTTTCAGCAGATTCTCATCCCCGAGCATTTCCTCGCTCAGGGGGATTGCGACGCCGTCCACGGTTTTCGGGTCGGACATGTGCAGGGAGAACGGGGAGCGCGCCAGTTTTCCCGGAGGGGTCTGGGACGGGTCCAGTATTATGCTCCCTTTCAGTTTCTCATGCCCCCCGGAAATCTTCATTCCCTTCTTTTTTACGTTCTCCACCCATTTTCCCGTGAGCGAGGCGAGCGGGGAATTCTTTGAGTATGCGAGATGTTCTTCGTAAAAGGAGGCGTCCACCTCTTTTTTCAGCATCAGGTAGATGTGGAAGGAGTTGCCCGTATACATGATGAAAAATTTGAAATCAAGGAGGGAATTCAATTCCTCATCCTTGCGCATCTCCTCAAGAAGGAGAGCCGCCGCCTTCTGCGCATCCTCCGCATTCACACCTTCGCCCCGGTCAATATCGAAGAATATGCGGCCAAGCTTTTTTCCCTTTTCCCCGTTCGTCGCGTAGAAAAGGTCCGCCAGCTTGCGGGGAGGGAAGTACTTCCAGATTTTTTCCTGGAGCGGGGTGAGTTTTTCCCTTGCAGCTTCCAGCTTGGTGCCTCCGCTCCGCATTTTCAGGAAAGAATCATCCACTTTGGAGAGTTCCTCCGGGGTCAGCATGGGGAGCTGCGAGCCCCTGTTCAGCAAAGGGCGGAAATTCGGGATGAGGACCTTCGCGGCGATCTCCCTTCCTTTCAGGAATTTGGTGAGCCTGGGTGCGACTTTGGAATAATAGGAAAGAACGTCCAGGTCCCCGAACGGGTGAAGGATGTCCGCCATGCATCGGAATCGGGCGGTGCGGATTTAATCCTTTCTTTACTAATTTTTTGGTAAGCAGTATTTAAACGGCTGGAAGAGCCATATCCCCATGAGATCATACAAACTGATTGCGTGTGCTTTCCTTGCCGCGCTTGCTTTTCTTTTGCAGGTGTCGAACAACGCGCTCGGGGTGTCGACCGGGTTCGGGATGACCGTAGACCTTGCCGCCGTGCCGGTGATGCTTGCCCTTTTTGTCTTTGGGGCGGAATATGCGATGCTCACGCTCATGGCGCTTGGCGCCATAATACTTATCTCAGCACCGACCGGGGCGGTGGGCGCGATAATGAAAATAGGGGCGACGCTGCCCATGATACTCGTTCCGTATTACGTGGGGAAGGCGAAGAATCCCGTGGATTACGCATACATAGCCATCGGGGCTGTGGTGGGCGTGCTCGCCCTTTTCTACCTCTCCACGCAGGCCTTCATGCTTTCCAGTTATCTTGGAGGCATAATACCCGTAGGCGTGCTGCTTGGGCTCACCTACTTCATAACCAAGGACAAGGAGAAGAGCGACCTCTCAGGCACGGCGGTGGCGGCGTATGCGCTTGTGCTTGCGGTGCTCCTCAGAGGCGCAGTGGCGACCGTCTCTAACCTTTATTTCGCAGGCCCGGTCTTCTTCCACATGACCGCGGAGGAATTCACGGGTTATCTCAGCTCCCTGGACATCCTTTTCCTGGGCAAGGGGATGGGATGGTTCGTGATTTTCTTCTGGAACGCGGTGCAGGGTGCGGTCGAGTTCGCAATCGCCTGGATTCTCGCGTTCAGGTTCGGGCTCGCCAAGAGATATGGTGAAGAGTGAATATTGATGCTGGACATAGAGAAACTTTCCGTGAGCATAAAGGGGAGAAAAATCCTCCATGGCGTCTCGTTCAGCGTGAAGAAGGGCGAGAGCCTGGGCATCGCGGGAACGATGGGCTCGGGCAAGACCACACTCCTCTATTCAATAAAGGGGATAATACCCGGATTGAAGAGCGGGAAGGTTGAGGGGAGGATAAATTTCTCCGGGGAGCCGCGCAAGGCGATGGACAAGCGCATGGGGATAGTGTTCCAGAACCCGAACGACCAGGTGTTCTGCAACACGGTCGGGGAGGAGGTCGGGTTCGGGCTCAAGAACCTCGGGATAAGGGGGCACGAGCTGGAGGCAAAGGTGCAGGACGCGCTCCGGACGGTCGGCCTGGAGGGAAGGGCGAAGGACGACCCCTTCGAGCTCTCCCAGGGGCAGAGGCAGAAGCTCGCGATCGCATCCGTGCTCGCGATGGGGCCGGAGCTCATAATGCTGGACGAGCCCACATCCAGCCTGGACCACCGCGCGAGCATCGAAATATATGACATTCTCCGCGGGCTGGTGAAGGAGGGGAAATCCGTCATCGTGGTGGAGCACGACACCGACTACCTGGTGGGGCTGGGCGGGAAGTTCCTCGTGCTGGACGGCGGGAGGCAGGTCGCGCACGGCGGAAAGGAGATATTCAATTCCAAGAAAGTGAAGGAATGCGGGGTGAAGATTCCATGGACCCGATGATCAAGTTTTTGGGCGCGATATCCGTTGTGCTGGCCGCGGTCCTTCTCCCGCTGGAATACGCGCCATTCATCCTCGCCGCGCTCCTGCTTGTTGCGGTGGGCCAGAGGGTCCCGATGAAGGATTTCGCGCTTGCATGCGCAGGGCTGATAATATTCATAGCCCTTTTCAACGTGGTTGCGTTCGGGGGGTGGGAGAGGGCGCTGCTCAATTCCGTGCACGCCGCGGCGCTGATGCTTCCTTTTTACATATTTGCGAAGACCACCTCCCCGCACGAGATGATGGACGGGATGCGGAGGGCTGGTGTGCCCCATGATTTCTCTTTCGTCTTTTCCACATCGCTCCCGTTCTCAAAAGTGGTGAGGAAGAAGGCGGAGGCGGTGAGAATCGCGCAGGAGAGCAGGGGCGGAAGGGACATATGGGCGTTCACGGTCCCCATATTCCACTCCATATTCCAGAAGGCGAGGGGGCTGGCGATTTCAATAGAGAGCCGGGGCGGGCTTGGAAAGGAAAACTAGCTATTTGCGCATCATTTTCACGCTGGCATAAAAGAAGAGCACGAAAATCCCTATCATTGAGATGATGCAGAAAATCAACTGTTCGCTTGATGGTATTTCCATGGCAATCACAGCTCCGCAAGGCGCTTCGCCTTTTCGGCGATCATCACGGCCTTTCCCGCGGCGGCGCCGGCCTTCTCCATCGCGAACAGGTCCGAAAGGATTGGGATTTCGGCGGCCAGCCCCTCCAGGCGTATGAAGGAAAGGGCCCGGAAAATTGTCCCCCAGGGCAGGAGGATGAGGATTTTCAGCGCATTTTTCTTGAGGAAGGCCTTTTTGTCGGTTGACCTGAGGAAGGAGAAATAGATGTCCGTCATCAGGACAAAAGTGAAGGCGAGGGTGAAATACTCGAGGCGCTGCACGGAGACGTAGGCTGAAATCCAGTCCATCAGGAACAGCTCCGCAACCACTATCGCTATCAGGAAGGCTATGGAGATGGAAACGGCAATCCTCCACGCCCTGGTCCCCTGAAAATCCATGGTAAATTATGGTGCTGAATTGGTATTTAAGGTTTTCCGTTCAAATGTGAACGGGGTATCGATGCAACATAGAAGGCTAGTGATTTACATCTTCTGCCTCATCGTGATAGCGATACTCATAGCCGGGGGGATGGAATTCTACAAGACCAAGGTGCTCTCGGACGACGCGAGGACCTATGTGCTGGAGGATTTGAGGGCAACGAACCCGAACGCGGACGTGGTGGAGATACTCTCCTGGGAATCAAAAACCAATGACGCCGGAGGCCAGTATTTCCTCATCAAGGCGAGGGTGAGCGAGGGGATGAACACCCCCTGCCCGAAAAGGACGCATTACACCTATTATTATCCGGCGCAGAACTTCGTCCCGGGGACCCCCGAAAGGGTTGTTTACGGATGCTCGGTTTGCGGGGGAGCCGGATGCGTGATTGCCTTCCCGGAGGAGGCGATAATCGCATCCCATACCAATTCCGGAAGCTCTTCCATTGACGCGTTCATCGCCAGGTATACGGATGCGGTGCCAGCTGTGACCGAAGAGGGGGGAAACTGGATTGTAACCTGGACCAGCGCGGCCGCGGGCTACGGGTACAGGGTGGAAATAGCCCAGAATGGGGAGATAAGGGGCGTAAACAGCGTTTAATTTTCCCGCGCGTAGAAGTTTTCGGAGGATCTCTGCTCCCTGTCCAATACGCTGTCCGGCTTGTTTATCCTTGGGCGCTTGGAGTCCTTGTCCCTCCGCATGGTGATGTTCGCCATGGAAAGGAAGGCGTTCATCCCGTCTATCTTGTCATAGGGGGAGGAGGCGTGGCCGCGCACCGAGCTCTGCCCGTCGAACACTATGAGGCGGTTCGCGATTGAGTCTATGAATACGACATCGTGGTCCACCACGAAGGCGCTCTTCTCGCTCTCCCCTATCACGGAGCGGAGAAGGTCGGAGAACCTAAGCCTCTGCTCTATGTCCAGGAAGGCGGTGGGCTCGTCGAAAAGGAAGATGTCGGCCCTCTGGGAGAGCGCATAGGCGATGGAGACGCGCTGGAGCTCCCCTCCGCTAAGGGAGGTGAGGGGCTTTTCCATCAGTTTTATTATCCCAAGTTCCCTGCGCGCCTTCTCGGAAATGAATGGATCCATGTTTTCGGAAGAGAACATCTCGTCGACCGTAATCCCTTCCTGGGGCTCTATGTACTGGGGCTTGTATGAGATTTTGAGCTCTGGAAGGCCATGGCCCTCGTCCGGGTTTTCCACTCCCGCGAGCAGCTTTATGAAGGTTGTTTTTCCTACCGCGTTTTTGCCCACAATCCCCACTATTTCCCCCTCGCGTATGTTCCCTTCGTTGCAGGAGAGGGAGAAATCGCCTAATTTCTTCTTCAATTCCGGATAGGAGACCTTTGCCTTCCCCTTGCGCTCCCGCTCGCTGAAGCCGGACATGCGGATTTCGCGCTCCCGGAATTTTATGTTCTCCTCCTTCAGGAATCCGGAGAGGTATTCGTTTATTCCGTTGCGCACGGGCTTTATGCCCGAGGAGGTTCCGTATGCGTTCTCCTCGCCGTAGAAAATGAAGACGTAATCGCTCATGTAATCCAGGATTGCGAGGTCGTGCTCCACGACCATGAGTTTTCTTCCCTCGCCGAATTCCCTGAGGATGAGGGCGGATTTGAGCCTCTCCTCTATGTCCAGGTAATTGCTGGGCTCATCAAGGTAATAGATGTCCGCGTCCTTCAGGAGCGCGGCGGCCAGGGCGACTTTTTGCAGTTCCCCCCCGCTCAATTGGGTGATTTTCCTTTTCAGAATCGGGGTGAGGCCGAACTTCTTCACCAATCCCTCTTTCGCTCCGCGCTCATCCATTTTGGAAAGAAGGGAGTCCACGGTGCTGCGGGAGGCCGCTTTTCTAATCTGCTCGACGTTCTGCACCTTCATGCTCACCTCCTGCTTTTCCCCGGCGGCTTCGAAATAGCGGCGCTGGGATATTGTGAGCCGGGGCATCACCTCTTCCCACGAGTGCTCCCTAAACTCTCCGAAATTGGGCGTGATTTTCCTGGAAAGGATTCCTAGCGCGGTGGTCTTCCCTATGCCGTTCTTGCCGACTATTCCGCAAACGCCCTCCGCGGGGAGCGGGAAATTGTAAAGGCGGAACTGGTTTATGCCGTATTGGTAAATGGGTTTGCCTTCTTCCCCGGCAAGATTAATGATGGTGATGCAGTTCATCGGGCACTTCTTCACGCAGAGGCCGCACCCAATGCACAGGGGCTCGGCTATTGCGGGGAATTGCGTGGATTCCTCTAC
Source organism: uncultured Microcaldota archaeon (assembly GCA_903920925.1). GTDB lineage: Archaea > Micrarchaeota > Micrarchaeia > Anstonellales > Bilamarchaeaceae > CAIXOA01. The sequence continues at coordinate 11,434 of CAIXOA010000179.1, forward strand.
AACTATGCACTCGTCGCCCATCCGGTTCGGAGGGCAGACCTTTATGCATTGGTAAGGGCAGCGCTCGCGTATGCACAATTCCCTGTCGAGTATGGCTACTCTTGTTGGCATAATCCACACAACGTAGTAATTAGGCCGTGCTAACGAATATAAAAGTATTCTTCTTAAGAATAGGAAGGGGAGGGCGCGATTGCCGGCCTCCCACTGTGACTGCAGGAAACAGGTGAAACCTATGGAAGGAGAAGAAAAGCCTGAGAACACAATATACGTAGGGAAGAAGGGCGTGATGAGCTACGTTCTGGCAGTGGTGACGCAGTTCAACAACGGCGCGCCTGCCGTGGTCATTAAGGCGAGGGGAAAGCTCATATCCCGCGCGGTCGATGTGGCTGAGATAGTGAGGAACCGCTTTGTCCCCGATGTGAAGGTAGCGAACATCTTCATAAAGACCGAGGAATTGCCCTCCGAGGACGGGACCATGAGCAAGGTTTCCGCGATGGAGATAACTATTTCAAAATGAATTGATTTTTTCCATTTTATTTTATAGTTCAAAATGGTGTGGACATGCTAAGGACTCATTACGTAAAAGAGGCAAAGAAGAATGCCGGCAAGGAAGTGCAGGTAGCCGGATGGGTGCACGAGATTAGGGACCTCGGGAAGCTCGTATTCATCCAGCTGAGGGACCGCACCGGAATCATCCAGGTCACCGCGAAGAAGGGCGCCGTCCCGGACGAAGTGATGGAAGGGATGAAGAGGAACAAGGAGGATGTGATTAGCGTAACCGGCATCGTGAAAGAAAACAAGATTGCGCCGGACGGAATGGAGATTTCCCCGTCAAAAGTCGAGGTTCTGTCCAAGGTGGAGAGGAAACTGCCCGTGGACCCGACAGGGATGGTTCCCAGCGAACTTGACATCAGGTTGAACTACCGCTACCTCGACCTGAGGAAGAAGGATGTGAACGCAGTATTCAACATAAAAGCCGAGATTGCGCGCAGCTTCAGGGAGAGGTGCGTGCACAACGGGTTCATGGAAATACATCCTACCTCAATAGTCGCCGCGGCAACCGAAGGTGGAACGGAAGTTTTTGCGGTGGAATATTTCGAGCAGAAGGTGTTCCTGGCGCAGTCGCCGCAGTTGTACAAGCAGATGGCGGTGGTCGGCGGGCTGGACAAGGTATTCATCACCGCCCCGGTTTTCCGGGCGGAGAAGCACCACACCACAACGCACCTGAATGAAGTAATACAGATGGACATAGAGATGGGATTCGCGGACGACAATGACGCGATGGACGTGCTTTCGGACGTTTCCCTCCATATCCTCAAAAATGTGGAGAAGATGAGGGACGAGCTTGCTCTCCTGAACCCGGAGTTCGAGGCGCCGAAGGAG
>CAIXOA010000180.1 GCA_903920925.1 uncultured Microcaldota archaeon
GCGCCTGCGTGAAGAGGACTTACGCAAGGGGCGAGCCCATGAAGACCTTTTCCCAGTTCCGCGCCCAGCACGCCCGTTACATATATGGGATAACCCAGCTCATCCCGTTCTATCTCTCCAATTTCTTCTCCCTCTCGCTCAAGCGCCATTTCTTCTATTTTGTGCAGATTTTCGGCCTCCACTACCTCTCCGCCGCCCAATTCCTGGTCTCAGCCCTGGTCCTTGCCCTGATGCTCAGTCCCAATCCCCAGATAATGATGGGCGCCGCATTCGCAACCTTCTTCCCGCCAATCTCCGTGATGGTCCTCGCATGGCTCAAGGGCCTTTCGCCAAAAGTCGGGCTGCTCGCCTATTTCCTCAATTTCTCCCTCATAATTCCGAGGATGCTCTCCGCCCTCAAGGCGGCTATCGGCTTCAGGATGTCCTTTTCCCCCACTGACAATTCCCGTGACCACGATGGTTTCGGCTTCCTTACGCACAATATCCCCGAAATAATCCTTGCAGTGCTCTTCATTTATTTCTCATTCCCAATCTCCGCAACGTCATTAATCCTCTTCTGGTGGGCCATCCTCTACTCCGGCCCGGCGGCGATACAGCTAATCAAGAAGTAGAAAAATAGAAATAAGAAAAAAATCTAATCAAGGAAATCTTGAGGCGTTGGAGGCTCGGGCTTATCCCCCTTCCTCTTCCTCACTTCCATCACAACCTTGTTCAGGAGCTCCCTCGGCAATTTCTCGTAGCCGTAGTATTCCTGGTACCAGATTGCACGGCCCTGCGTCACGCCACGCAGCGCATTTGAGAAGCCGAACATCTCCGACACAGGAAGCACCGTATTGATGGTCACGGTCTCGCCCTCCTGCTCCATGTTCAGCAATTGGCCCCTCCTCCCGTTGGTCATGTTGATGACGTCCCCGCCGTATTCCTGCGGGCACTGGATGAGCACCTTCTGCTTCGGCTCCAGCAGGGTAACGCCCGCCACGAGCATCGCCGCATATATGGGCCTCTTCACCGCGGGAATTATCTGCGCGGGGCCCCTGTGCACGTTGTCCTCGTGGAGCGCCACATCCTCAAGGACCACCTTCACGCCGTTCACCTTCTCCTTCGCGAGCGGCCCCTTGTCCATGGCCTCCTCGAACGCTTCCAGCGCAAGCTCCTGTATTTCGTTCAGGTACTGGACACCCTTGGTCGTATCGATGAACATGTTCCTCTTGTAGATGTCCCAGATGCCCTTCGCCTCGTCCCTCTCCATGCCGAGGTCCACGAGCTTCTGCACATGTTCCTTCCCCTTGGGCCTTCCCTCGGGAATCGCGCCGTCGATAATCGCCTGCACTATCTTCTCATCGAGGGGTTCGACCCTGACCTTGAACTTGTTGTGCTTGTTGGGGGATTTCCCTTCCACAATCGGAGAAGAGCCGGTGATGTTTTCCCTGTACACCACAATCGGAGGGGAGGTCTCTATCTCCACCTTCTTCTCGTTCCTTATCTTGTACTCTATGATTTCCAGGTGAAGCTCCCCCATTCCGGAAATCAGGTGCTCGCCCGTTTCCTGGTTCAATTCCACACGCAGCGTCGGGTCCTCCTTCGAGAGCCCGCGCAAAACCTCAACGAGCTTGGAAAGGTTCTTGCTCTCCTTGGCCTCTATGGATTTCGTGACCACCGGCTCGGAGTAGTGCTTTATCTCCTCGAAAGGCTCCACTTCCTTGGAGCTAATCGTTTCCCCGATGTACACGTCCTTCAGCCCGACCACAGCGCCGATGTTCCCCGCGCTGATCGTCTCGGCCTGCACGCGGTCCGGGCCCATGAACACCCCGACCTGCTGCACCTTGTAGTAGTTCTTTTTGGAGGCTACGTAAATCATGTCCCCCTTCTTCACTTCCCCGGAGAACA
>CAIXOA010000181.1 GCA_903920925.1 uncultured Microcaldota archaeon
AAGTCCGGAAGCACCAGCACCCCTTTTTTCATCAGTTTCTTCTCCACCTCATAAATCATGGGGATGTTCGCAGCCTCTGCGACGATTTTCGCCTTAACGTCGTTCACGTTCGCATCCGTTATGACGTTCGGGCGGGCCCCGGGAATCAAAATATCCACCGGCAGCTTGAACAGCTCCGCCGCAGGAAGCACCTTTCCGTGCCCGTGTGCGGTCACCGTCCCCTTCTCCGCCTTGGTCTTCATCAGGGCGTTGTAGTCCAGCCCGTTAGTATCATATATTACTCCCTTGGAATCGGAAACCGCAACCACCTTCGCGCCCATCTCCGAAAGAAATTTCATCGCAAAGGTGCCCACGTTCCCGAAGCCCTCTATCGCAACCGTCATCCCGTCCAGCTTCTTCCCCCGGAACTCCACCGCGGTCTTGATGCAGAGCGCCACTCCGTAGCCGGTGCTCCCAAGCTCATGCGGAAGCCCGCCCATGGATGCCGGCTTTCCCGTGGTCGCCCTCATGTCCCCTATCTGGTTCGCGAACTGCCCCATCTCCTTTTCCGTGGTGTTCATGTCCGGCCCGGCTATGTACAGATCCGGTATGAATTTCCTCACCTTGTCCGCGAACGCCCTTACCGCCGTCTCCTTCTGCGGGCTCTTGGGGTCGAACCTTATCCCCGATTTCGCACCGCCGAAGGGGATGTCAGCGAGCGCGTTCTTCCACGTCATCGCGCGCGCCAGCCCCATGACCTCCTCCGTGGTCACGTCCGGCACCATCCTCATGCCGCCCTTCCCTGGCCCGCGTGCGGTATTGTCTATTACCAATACCCCCTGCATCCCGGTTTTTGCGTCAAAAACCTCCAAAACGTATTCCGGCCCGAACTCGTCCTTTGCCCTCATGGATTTCACCAACTAGCCAATTGGATGCGGCTTATTTTTAGGATAGAGTTTAAATCAGTTATCCCTACTCGTCGATTTTCCCGACAAAATCCGAAACATAGGAATTGAATTCCTCCGGTTTCTCCGCCTGGGGGAAGTGCGTCGCCTTCCCGATTATGTGCATGTCATAATCCCGCAGCCTTATCTTCAAAATCTCAAGCGAAACCTGCTGCACTAAGAAATCCTTCCCGCCAGTGAGCACGAGCGCCGGAATCCTCAGCCCCGCCATCCCCTCGCCCACCAAATCCCCGGTCTGGACCATCGCCTCGAATGCGGTAATCAGCGTTTCGCTCTTCACGTCCAGCACGCATTCCAGGTATTTCCTGAATTCCGAGAAGGAAGCCCCGCTCCCGGTCGCCGCCTTGAATGCCGCATAGAGCGGCGCCATGAGCGGCACCTCCTTGAAATGCCTTGCATACCAGCGCAGCGCCTTCTCCGCGGTGCCGTTCCGTAGCGCCTTCTCCAGCGCCTCCAGAAGCGGGACCGAAAAATCCTTGCCCGGCATGGTCGCAAGCGGATTCCCCACCACCGGGCTGACCATCACCATGGAGTCTATGAACGCGTAGCTGTTGCCAAGCAGGAACCCTCCAGCCATTGCATTCCTGTACATCCACGTCCCGATGAGGCAGCCCATGGAATGCATCACGAGCGTAATCCTCCGCAGGTCGAGGTGGGCCGCCAATTCCGCCGCGTCCGTTCCACAGTCCGAAAGATACGAATTCGGGGTGGAATCCCCCATCTCCACCCTTCCGTGCCCCCTGTTGTTGAAGAAAAGAAGGTTGCAATCCGGGAACTGGTGCATCTGCTCCTTCCATTGCGAGTGCCTGAGCGCAATCCCGTTCAGGAACATCATGGTGCGCGGGCCGTAGTCCTCCGGCACCTGCCTCATGTATATGTATTCAAGCAGCACATTTCCGGATGTGAGGAACTGCATCTTCTCATGCCACACCTTTGGCAGCGTCCGAACCGCGTGCATGCATATCCATATGTGTGAAAAGCTATTTAATGGTGTTTCCCAGTGATGGCGCGCATGTTTTTTAAATATATCCAAATATGGATATATCCATGTTTAATGTGAAGGGCGGGCATTCCGTGAAGCGCAACAGCCCCACCGACATGAAGATGACGGGCACCGCCGGCAGGATGATGATGAAGAAGATGGGCATGCTGTTCGTGCTCTGGCTCATAAAGAAGAAGCCCATGAAGGCGTACGACGCGATGAAGATGATGAGGGAGGACGGGATGCCCTTCGCGACCGCGAACCGCATCTACCCCCTCTTCTCATACATG
>CAIXOA010000182.1 GCA_903920925.1 uncultured Microcaldota archaeon
CGCATCGACCACGAGCAGAATGCCTCCGTTCAGCACCTGCCTGTTTACGTGCTCGGCAACCGGGCCACACAGCCAAACCCGCGCAGCCCTCTCAAACGCCTCCCGCGCATGCTCGGAGCCCTCCATGGCCATGTCGCGCAGTGCCTTCAACACCATCAATGCCGGCTGCGATTGCGGAGGCACGCGCAATGAGGAAAGAACAGAGACCTTCGAGTCCGTGTCGAAGGGGGCGCTTACCAAGCGCTCAAGCTTGCACCCAATCGCGGCCTTGTCTTCAAGAAGCCATCTCTCAAACCTTTCCTTTTCGGACGGTTTTTGTCCCGTTGGTTCGCGAACATGCTTCTGTTTCATGAGGTTATTTTCCGTGTAAGTTATTAAAAATGTTCACTAAAGGCTTGCAAGCGAATAATATATCTCTATTGTGTGGGCGGGCTCGGAATCAGCCAGCCGGAAAAAGCGGGAATATGCGGAAAGGAACACTTCCGGGGATATCGCCCTACCCTCACGGCTCACTTCGGAAAAGTCGCCTTCCGCCATATGGATGAGGCTCACCTGCTTGTTTGCCCTGTTGAGCGCGTTCCTGAGGGCTATGTGATAGCGCACCCCGTCCATGGAAACTACGTAGCAATAGAGGCGGGTTTTCCCAACAGCCTGCGGGCTGCGGAACTGGAAACCGTCCCCCGCCTTGCAGGGTGGCGGAGCCTGAAGAACCCTTTCCTGCATGCCCTCACCGGAAAACCCTTGCAAAAGCATTTAAGTAAGGTGTGTTGTTTGAGGAAAGATTACACGGAAAATCGAGGAGGACACCAAAAGCATTTAATTAACGTCCGAAACGTATTCCTTACGCAAGCCGTGATTTACATGGTTTGAGGTTTTTGGGACGCTATTTTCCCTTTTGGGAAAATGCGCGCAGTTTCGCCGCGGCGAAACTAGCGTCATTTTTGCTTCCGAGCGAAGCGAGGATACCCAAAGGCAAAGCGGAAGCGAGGCGTGATGCCTCGCTGAAGCGAGAAAAAAGGAGAGAGCAGGGGTGGCAGAGCCTGGAAAATGCGCGGGGCTTAGAACCCCGTGGCCTAGCGCCTACGCAGGTTCAAATCCTGCCCCCTGCATAATCTTACATACTATTTGTAGTGACGGCTCATATGTTGGCTTCCGGTTTCTGGCATACGGCTTCCAGCCCTATTTCGCCTGCTGGAGATGGCCGAAGGAAATTAGCCCAAGAGCTCCGGTTACCACCGCGAAAAGGACCAGCACCCCCAAATCCAGATACATGGGGAACGCGCCCGTGCCCAATAATACGGTCCTTAGCGCATCCACCGCGTACGTGATCGGGTCCACGAGGCTTACCTGTTTCAGGAGCAGTGGGAGATTGTCCAGTGGGAAAAGGGCGCCGCTGAAGAAGAACATCGGCCATATCACCACATTAGAAGCCAATCCGAATCCCTCCTCGCTCCGGAGGTTCGCCCCAATCACCAGCCCCATGCTCGCCATGGAAAAGCCGATAAGCAGCAGGAGGGGAATCACGTATGCCAGCTGCACGATGCTTATGGGCAGTATGAAAATGGCGCCAATTATGAGAAGGATGACCGCCTGCACCATGGCGTTTGTAATCCCGCCCAGCGCCTTCCCAAGGAAAATGCTGCTGCGGGACGCGGGAGCCACAAGAACTTCCTTTAGGAAATCCAGCTTCCTGTCCCAGATGATGTATAATCCATAGAATACGGCGGTGAAAAGCATTGCCATGAGAAGTATCCCCGGAAATACAAAGGCCTGGTAGTCCGCGCCCTGC
>CAIXOA010000183.1 GCA_903920925.1 uncultured Microcaldota archaeon
CCCCTCGGATGAACTATTGGAACTTGGCTCCTATGCGGCGGCAAGGATGATGCTCGCCTATCTCAAAAACCGCTTCCTCACCGGAAGGTTCGCGGTCGCCGAGGCGAAGCGCGCATCCTCTTTCATGCGCTCGGATTCGGAGGAGAATTTGCGGAAGCTTGGAGACGAGCTGGGAATAAAGCCCGCGGAATTAGAAGGGAGGATGGTGCTCCCGGTTTCCCAATACGTGTCCTTTTCCCCCCGCTCGGTCGATTACCGCCTCATCTTCCGGAACGTGGCGAACGGGTTCGTGGAGGTGAAGAAGCCCGAAGTGATAAGGCTCATGGAGGAGGCGGTGAGAATCAGGATGGAGAGCCTGAAGCCAATCCAGAACCCGCCCAAAATAATACAGGAATATTCCAAAAAGCTTATGGTTCTTGTGCCAAAAGAAGCGGTCATGAAGATGAGCTTCAAGGAGGGCGACAACCCCCCGTGCATAGAGAAATTATTGGAGCAGGCGAGGGCGCACCAGAACCTCAACCACCAGGCGAGGTGGGCGCTCGCGGTCTACCTGCTTTCGAAAAACATGGCGATGGAGAAGGTGCATTCTATATTCTCGAATCTTCCCGATTATGACGAGAAAAAAACAAAATACCAACTAGAGCACATAGTGAAGAGAGGGTATTCCATGCCCGCGTGCGCCACGCTCCTGAGCTACGGGATCTGCGTGGCGGACTGCAGGATAGGGTCCCCCATAAACTGGAAGGTGAAAGATTGGAAGAGAAGGAAAAGCAGTTCGTCCTGAGGCGCTTCTCGGAATACTACCGGAAGGCGGACATCGAGGTCCCCAGCGTGGAGCAGAGGGAGTTCGGGGTGGGCGGCTTCGAGAAAAAAATAGAGTCCAGGCACATGGGCTTCGAAAGCAACGCCGCGCTCCAGAACTACCTCATAAGGGACACCCCCCTCTACATATCCCATTCGATAGCATATTACAAATTCCCGAAGGCCACCCCGATGGAAAACAAGGGATGGATGGGCGGGGACCTCATATTCGACCTGGACGTGCATGCGGGCCTTTTCCTCTCGAAGGAAGAGCAGGAGAAGGTAAGAAGCGACACAATCCGCCTGGTGGAGGATTTCCTCATTTCGGATTTCGGGGTGAGGAAGGACAGCCTAAGGATGGTTTTCTCCGGGAACCGGGGCTACCACGTGCACGTGCGGGATCCGGCCTACTGGACGCTGGAGGGGGAGGCGAGGAGGGAAATAAGCGATTACATAGCCGGAAAGGGGCTTGATTACAGGAGTTTCTTCTCCTCCCCGGAAGAGGACAAATGGAAAATATACGGCCCCAAGGAGGGGGACTGGGGCTATAGGGGAAGGTTTTACCGGATGGCGGTGAAGGTGCTGGAAGAGAACCCGGGCACAATCCACCGCAGGCTCCTTAAGCCGGAGGAGGCCGCCCTTCTCAGGGAGGGGATGCGCACTGGGCTCTGGAGCAAGACCAGCATAAAGGACATCGTGGAGCGCATGGGAGTTGTGGCAAAAATGCTCCCCGTGCAATGCATAGATGTAGACACAGGCGTGACCATAGACACGAAAAGGCTCATAAGAGTCCCGAACACACTGCACGGCTCCACGGGCCTGATTGCAAAAGAAATACGCTCCCTCGCAGATTTCGAGCCGTACCGGGACGCAACGGCTTTTGGGGCAGAACCCATCAAGATAGAGGCGCTCCAGCCAGTGCCGCCGCAGGAATTCCTGGACTCAACCATGGAAAAATTAGAGAAAGGGGAAAAGAAAGAAGTCCCCCTTTCCTATGGAATGTACCTTCTCCTGAAAGGGGCGGCTACTCTCTCTTCGTGAGGCGCGGGGGCGCAATCGGGGGCGCAAGCCTGACGATTTTCGCCGCAAGCACTCCCTCCACGCTCGCCACGTAATTTATGGAATTGAGCAGGGAAAGCTTGTAATCGGGCTGCACGTCCTTCTTCTCCTTCCACAGCTTCCTCGCCTCGTCCGCCACCTTCTTGTCAATGCGGTCGGTTATCTCTCCGGCAATGAATATCTTCCCTACGCCTTCCACGTATTCAGCGGTGAATTCGTAGCCTATGTCCACGTCCTCGCCCTTTCCGCCGACATCCTTGATGTCAATCCGTATCTTGAGCCCCGTTCCAGGCTCGTCCTTTTCCCTCGTCGCCTCTATCTTCGTCACCTTAGAGTTCACTATCATTTTTTCACCCTATCGTCTGGTTTAAGCAGTTAAGGTATTCCGGCGTCTGCCTCCAGGAGCACTGCCCCTGCACGCAGCCGCAGGTGGTCTGCGTCAGGCACGCGTATCCGGGGAGGTATTCGCATGTGGTTGAAATGTTCCCCTGGGAAGCGGGCACGCAGAGCTGGGAGGAGCATCCCGCGCGAATGCAGTCGGAATCCCTGCCGCACTCGCCCGTCCCCGTCATGTTTATCGCGAGGCACTGTTGCTTCATCGTCGCGTTGAGTATGCGCCCGCAGAAGCTCAGGTTCTTCATCTTGTTCGCGAACTCGATGTAGCAGGTGTCCTTTATGCTGGCGCTCACATTGCCGCAGACGGAGGGGTCATTGGCCCCGAGGCCCGCGTTCAGGAAGCAGAAATCCCTCTCGGCCTGCGTCTCCTCGCAGAGCACGGGGTCGCTCCAGGAGACCGCGGTCTCCGCTATGCACCTGTCGGAGTTGTTCTGGCCGAGGCAGGCGGTGTATTGGTCCGCCTCCTGCTTAACATTCGCATAGAGGCTGTAGAGGCCGTCCTCGCTTGAGAGCTGTGTGGGCGCCTGGACGTTCATTCCCGTGCCCCAGCTGATGCCCCCGGTCTCGGACGATATCGTCCTGTACTGCCCCATGTCCACAAATTCTATTTTCTTCTCATACATGTCGTAGGCCTGCGGGTCGACGCACATGGAATAGTTGTACTGCTTGGAGCGCAGCACGAGCGGGCTGTTCAGCGAAAGGCCCATGTCGTTGAGCTGCGCGACCGTGAGGCCGGAATAGTCTATGCGGTATTTCAGTTCGGTGCAATTATGGCCGTTCACAGTCTTTTCGGTGGTCCCCTCGAAAACCAGCCCACCGTAGGAATAAAGCTTCCTGTTCATTTCGGATACCTGGCGCAGATCATCGTCGCTGTATAGCATGGCCTTCAGTTCCCCTGCATAGCCGTTGAAGCGGGAAGTGCTGTTGAGGGAGCTGCAGACCTCGTCGCCGAGGTGCTTTATGCACACAATGGTCGAATTCGGCCCGAAATACGCGCTCCTCTCATAGGCGGGGTCGTTCTTGTGCACGTATTGCAAATCGCCCTTCTTGGAGATGGCCACGTCCATCCAGTAGCCGTTCTCGTATGATTCCCTGTATGAGTAGGTGTAGTCCCCGACTCCGATGGGCTTCTCTATGGAGCGGAAATAAAGGTCGCTTGCGTTTATGGCGGTTCCCCCGCCCCCTTCGTGGGGCGTGTTTCCACCAAGCGCCCCCGCGGCGATGTAGATGCCTGCCGCAACCAGTATGACCACCAATATTGATATTGCTGGATATAATATATTCTTGTCCAAAAAATCACCTTCCAGAAACTATCTTTATGATATCAGAGTCTTTTAATACATATTCTTTTCCTATGCGTTTTCCCGTGCGGGCGTCTATGGCGCCTATGAACTTCTTCGCGAGGTCGGTGTGCACCCTCTCCGCCAAATCCAGGGCGGTGCTTCCCTCCTCTACCAGGTGCACATTCGGGAGGAGGTTCCCCTTCCGGTCCTCCCATTTGGACTCGTCCTCCACCGGGTAGGCGGCAATCCGGTGCAACCCTCCGAATACGAGTGTTTCCAGCGCCTGCTGGACCCCGGTCCCGCCGTGCGTGGAAAGGTAATCCCTCACCTTTTTCAGCGCCTCCTCCTGCTCTTTGCTGGCTTTGAGTATCTTGAAATCAGCATCACCGGGCCAGTATTCTACGCTTCCGGCTTTCGCCGCCTTGCGCAGGACCAGTTCGTATAGCGCTGAGCAGGGAATGACCTTTTTTCCGCCCAGCTCCTTCTGAAGGCTTTTCAAATCCGCCCCGGAATCCATCTTGTTCGCCGCAACAACCATGGGCTTCTTCTCAAGTATCTTCTTCGCAAAGGAGAGCCTCTCCGCCTCGTTCCATTCAATCCTTTCCAGCGGCAGGTTCAGCTCCTTGGCAATCCTCTCCGCCTGCGGAACCGTTACCTTCAGCCCCGTGAGGATTTCCGCGAGTTCCGCAATCCCTCTCCCCTTTATTTTCTTCCAGTTTTTCTCCAAAATGCCGAATATCCACTGCTCGAGCTCAAGCTGCAGAAAGCGCACCTCGTCCGCCGGGTCCGCCCCCTGCGTGGGATTCCCTTCCAGGTCGCTCTTGCCGCTCCCGTCCACCACCTGTATGAAGCCATCCGCGGTGCGCAAATCGTCCAAAAACTGCAATCCCAGCCCGCGCCCCTTGTGCGCCTCGGGAACCAGCCCGGCCACATCCAGGAGTTTCACCGGCACATAGCGTATTCCGTTCTCGCAAACGGAGTCCTGGGGCGAGCATTTCCTCCCCTTCTCCGCATGCGGGCATTTCTTCCGCACGTGCCCCACTCCGGTATTCGGCTCGAGAGTAGTGAACGGATACGGCGCAATCTTCGCATCAACCATTGTAAGCGAAGAGAAGAACGTGCTCTTGCCCGCGTTGGGCTTTCCAACTATTCCTACAAGAAGGGACATGAGAAGAGTTTGCCCCGAAAAGCTTAAACTGCGTTTGCTAGTTGAGGATTCCGGCCGCGGAATCAAAGCATGCCTTCATGACCGCCTGCTGCAGCCCGGGGTCCCCGCCCAGCTTCCCCAACACGCCCATGTTCGCTTCCGAAGTGAATTCGCCCGCCAGCTTCCGAACCCCGCCCAGATTGCCGTTCTCCAGAAGAGTGCGGAAATAGGTTGCGAAGGGCAGGACTGCGAGGGGGCAGTTCTCATCCAGCCTTCCCATCGCGCTATCAAAGAGGTCGAGGGCGCCCTTAATTTCATCGCACCCTTCCCAGGCCAGCTTGGATGCGGCCTTTGCCATGAGCAGGCATTCGTAGGTGAGCTCCTCCACCAGTCCATAGTCCGCGCCCATGCCGGCGAGCGCCTGCGCCACCCCGGGCCGTTTCCAGAGCCCGACGTAAAAAAGGCACTCTTCAACCCCCTCCTGCAACAAGTTGGAGAAGTGGAACAGGAAAGAGTGGAGGGCTTTGGGGCACTCGCCCGCGGCGCACCGGCATGCGCCCAGGAAGAAGCGCAGCGTGCCCTCGGCCTCGTCTTCATCCATGCAGGATATCTGGCGCATTGCGAGGAAGAATTCGCACAGCACGGAGTCGATGTTTTCCGCAGTGGAATTTTTCACTTCCACGGCGGCTTCAACGACTTCCTCCCTCTGGCAGTACTGGGCCGCTTTCTTGAGGCTTTCCGAGCCCAACGCGGAACTTCCGCAGAATTCCAGGAAGGAGAGCGCCAGAATGCCGTCCTTTTCGCGGATCTTCCCGGCCGCCTCTATGCATGCGAAGAATGCGGTCTCCACATCAATGTCGGGCTTTTCTTCCTTCGTGTTCACAACAATTATGCGTATGAGCGATTTGGCGGCAAGGTTCTGCTCCCCGCCACGGTATTTCCCTATATGGCGGTCCACCAGCTTCGCGTCATCGTCCCCGTTCTCAAGAATCCTCGCGAAAAACTCCTTGGCGCCCCGCCTTATGCCGCAGGAGGAGAGGAGCTCGACCACAGCCTGCGCGTCAGGCTTGCCCCCGGAAAGCGCCTCGGGCATCCTCATGCCTTTTAGCGGCCCCTCCGGATCTTTTAGTATGTCCCTTATGGCCCAGCGCACATGGTCGGGGCTCATTGGCGCTATCTTATATGAGGGTTTAGTGGTCATAGTAGATTAGTAATGTATGAGTATATTTTAAAAACCCTTCCCGACTATCAATATTTTGTCAGCGGCCATAGGAAGGGGGAAACACCCGATCCCATCTCGAACTCGGAAGTTAAGCCCCTTTACGGTTTTGCCTGTACTGTCCTACGGACGGGAACGCGGACTGCTGCTGACACTTCATATTTATTCGCTTATTCTTTTCCCTGCCTTTTCCTTATTCTTCGTCATCGCCCGCAGCCCAGTCCGAGACGCACGAGCACTTCATCAATTCCGTGAAAGGGACGGGCCTTTTCGTCATCCGCCCGTTCTCCCGCCTGATTATGTAGCCGTTTTCCCAGGGCACGCCTTCCCTGTCCCTCGCGATGAATGTTATGCCGAGCCCCAAATCATATCCAACGAAAAGTGGCCTCTCCAATCCGTTGTTCTCCCTCTCCAGGCCGGAGAAATCCACGTAAAAAACCTCCCCCGCGGTTCCGTCCGCAAAGGGGGCCACGGCAAGCCTTGTGGGCTCTATTCCAACAGCATCCCGCATGAGTGCCATCACCATGAAGCCGTCACCCGGGACGTTCGCGACCCGGAGTACATACCTGTGCGGATATTCGCCCCGTTCGATGTCCAGTTCCACGCTCGTCTCGTATTTCCCGTTCAAAAATATGTGGACGGAGTGCTGGTAGTCCGCGGCGAGCGCATCTATCCGCGTATTTCCCGTGACATTCGTATCCTTTGCGATATGGGTGAGCCCCCTCCTTCCCATCTCGCCTTCCGCGTCAATTGGAGTGGTCTGCCCGCGCACGAATCCCAGCTCCTGGGCGGAGAGGTTCCTGCGGTTGTTCTCGTTGAAAACCACGCTCTCGGGGTTCCTGGCATAATAGCGCCGGTTGCATCCGGCAAGCGGTTCCAGTGCCATGCCCGCAAGCAGGGCTGCCCCCACACGTATGAAATCCCTCCTGCCCGGGTTTTCCGGCCCGCAATTCACACCAATCTTTCTATTTTCCACATTAATACTTATGGAATAACAATATAAATAGCTTCCTATCGGGCTTCCCTGGCCGCCTTCCAGTAGAAATACTGGATCGGGAGGACAACGGCCTCCATGGCCGCAGTGTATGCGATGTAAAGGGTGATGGCATAAATTATCCCCAGGGCCAGGAGCGCCAGGCTAAGAACCTGGCTGCCGGCGGCGGATGCGACCATAAACCCGATTATCGCAGGGACAAGGAAGAGAACAAGCAGGATTATGCCCATTATGAGGGCGGCGGCGATGGAGACGCCGCACATCCCTATGTAATAGACCAGGGTTTCCCAGAAGTTCCTTTTCACTATGCCGAAGGACTTGCCGAAGCTGCCGAGCGCCCCGGACCTTGAGACGACGAGCTCGAAAACGCCGAACTGGAACAGGAAGCTTATCACGAACACGGCAAAGTAATAGTAGATGTAGGCGGCCACTAAAGCCGTCCCGCCTGCTTTCATCCCAACGAATAGCGGAGCGTATGCGAATATGCTGATTATCAGAATCATTATGATATAGAATGCGGCCGCGGGAAGAATGTTCCTTTTGGCATTTCCCATTATGCCTAGCGCAGGTGATTTCGAAATCCTCTCGTCGATTATGTTCATGGGCACGGTCATTATGCCGGTGGAGAGCAGGACAGCCGCAATTACTGCGGCGATGATGAGGGTTATGGACACCCATGGGGTGCTGCTTATCACGGAAGCGGCGAGCACTGCCACGCCCACACCCAGCAGAATGACCAGGATGCCGATTGCGTATACCTTGAAGAGTTCCAGGAAAAGCCCCTTCCCCATCTTGGAAACGGTTTCCAGCCCCTTTGTCAAAGCCCCGGTGGCCATTTCGATTCGCATGTTTCAGGTTTTCCGTATTACATATTTAATATTATCCCCCCATTCCTTTCTCATGCATATACTTTTCTCCAGCAAAAATCCCGCGAGCGGAAACATCGCCCAGAGATTGATGGAGATGGGCTTCTCGGAGAAGGGGGATGGCGGAATTCCGCAGAATTCTGCCAGTTATCGCCGCGCGAATTTTCCCACGGGAAAATGGCGCCCCTTTTCGCAACAGCGAAAATCGGGCAGCGATACGGAGGCGGAATGGAAATGGCACGGGCATAAGATGATTGACACAAAAGTGGACATGATACTTGACGTGCCCACGGATTTCCAGACCGATTGGCTCCTCGTTCTCTCCACTCACCGGAGCGAGAAGAAATTTCCCGCCTTAACCGTTCATATCCCGGGCAATTGGGACAAGGCGGAGATGGGCGGAGCTCCGCGCACCCTGAATGTTGCATATGCAAGCAGGATGAAGGATTTGCTACGCGCGCTTGCGGAGAAGAACACCTTGGGATGGGACGTCAACCAGGAGGTGGACCACCACGGGCCCACCTGCAAATTGCCGATTATTTTCATAGAAATAGGGAGTTCGGAAGAGGAATGGGGGGATAGAAAAGCCGCGGAGATAGTCGCGGAAGCGGTGATGGATTCCATTAACGAAAAGAAATTATACGATTCATTTGTGGGTGCTGGAGGCGGGCACTACGCGCCCTTCTTCACGAAGCTTATGCTGGAGACGGAAGAGGCGTTCGGGCATATTTTGCCGAAATATCAGGCGGCAAATATCGGGGCGGATACTTTGAAGCAGGCGATGGAGAAGAACGTGGAGAAGGTCGACACTCTCATTTATGAGAAGAAATCCTTCAAGGCGCCAGAGAGGGACA
>CAIXOA010000184.1 GCA_903920925.1 uncultured Microcaldota archaeon
GGGCTGGGCGAAGGAGAAGGGGCTCCGCCTCATAGTGGTTTTGGACGAGGCGTGGAAGATAGCCAAGGACGACAACAGCGACGCGGTCATGATCGTGAGGGAGGGGAGGAAGTACAATTTCGGCATCATCGTCGCATCCCAGAACCCCACGGACATCAGCGAGGCAATCTTCAGCAACGTCGGCACCACATTCATACTCAAGGTGAAGTTCGAGAAGTTCCTTGACTACCTCCAGGGCACGCTCAACTTCAGCAACTTCATGCGCGAGGAGATTTCCCGGTTCGGGGTCGGGCAGTGCGCGGTGAACATGGCGTTCTCCACCGCAGCGCCGTACCCGTCCACGTTCCTCGTGGAGAAGATAGAGGGAGAGGAGCCCGTGAAGGAGCTGTTCCTCGAGCTTGAGGACGTGCTCACGCGGGAGCAGAAGGAGGCGATTGATGTGGCAAGGTCTGTTTCATTCCATAAGGATGATTTGAAGAGGAGGCTCCTGGAGTTCGGCCTCGGCGAGGACAGGATCGAGGAGATTGTGCGGCTTTTCGACCAGCACAGCAGGCACCTCGACATCGTGTCCTTCATAATAATGCTCGAGCGTTTCGGCGTCGCGCGCCCCAACGTCACCAGCTTCCTGAAGGAGATAGGCGTGGAGGACACGACCATAATAAACATATTCACCAAGGCGGACAAGCGCAAGTCCGGTGTCAGCGACACCGAGATAACCCAGGTTTCACTGGAGGGATGATTATGCCGAAGGTTTGCTGGCTTTGCGAAAAGGAGGTGGCCGAGGGGACGCCGCTGAAGAAGGACGTTGTGATACGGTTCATCAGGGAGATGAAGAGGAAGTTCGGGATACTCAAGGGCAACGACCTGGTGGTGTGCCCCGAGCACCTTGCGAAATACGCCGAGAAGAGGAAGAAGTTCGAGCGCAACCTCGTGCTCTACGCGACCGCCGCGGTGCTGATCGCGGTCGGCCTCCCGGCCCTCCCGCTTCTCCTGGGCGCGCCTTTCCAGCCGACGACCATATGCTTCTCGTTCCTGCTTGCGGCGATGGTTCTCGCCCTTTCGATACTGAACTACGTGCCGGCTCTCGAGCCCGGGGGAAAGGAGGGTGCATGAAATGCCAGAAGCTGTAGCCCCGCCCAAGGTGGACGGGTTCAAATTGGAAGGGAAGATGTCCGGAAAGGCGGACGACATAGCCAACGCGCTCCGCGGCGTGTCCTTCCTGAAGATCGCCAAGGAGAAGACCGCGGTGAGCGCCGCCAATGTCGAAAGCAGGGACATCAACAAGAACCCCTACACCTTCTCCATAATCCGCTTCGACAAGGACGGCATCGACGTGGTCTACACGGTGCCCCCGTCCGTCTCTCCGACGCGGAGGAGGATAGACATAATACGCCACCTCCTCAACACGCTGACGCTGGTTTCCGGCTACTATGACACGGACCCCAAGCTCATACTGCAGCTCCTCGAGCAGACCGTGAAGGAGATAGAGGACTACGCGACCAACGACTACAAGCAGCTTTACGCCACCTACGATTCCATGCGCAGGGACGTGGAGGCGCTCCGGAGGAACTACTCCATCATGAAGAAGCAGGTCACGAGCCTCTCCCGCGAAAATTACGACATGAAGAACGAGAACGACGAGCTCAGGGTGAAACTGGAGGGCCTGCAGGGCATGTCGGACGGCGTGCTCAAGACCAAGGTGCAGGACTGGGTCATCGAACACGGCGGGCAGATAATCGTGCCGGAATTCTCGCGCGTTTTCAAGGTCCCGGAGGCCCGCGTCGAGCAGATTCTCGACGAGCTCGTTAAAGGAGGATTTTTGGAGATTGTACAGTGAGTTGCATGGCGCTCAGGAAAGAACCGCAGGAACCCGGGCTTTACCGCTTCTCCCTCAGGAAGCGCTACTCCTACGAGGCGAGATACAGGAAGGTGGAGAAGCCCGTCCTGGAGCAGGCGAAGGAGCGCATATCCGCGCTGCTCGGGAAGAAGCCCGCCGCACCGGCGCCCTCCGCTGCCGCACAGAAGCGGGGGCAGGAGCCAGAGAAGAAAGGGGCGCCCATGGAGGTCTCCCCCCTGCTTGCATTGAGGATAGGGGGCCTGCTCGGCCTCATCGTTATGCTCCTGCTCGCATTTTTCTTCTATGCGCAGGCCGTTTCAGCGCCCCAGGCCAGGTGGACCACCGAAATCTCCGCCTCATCCATCTCCGCTTCCGTTGTCGATTCGGACATGATGACCGCGGGCAGCGCGGAGAACTTCCGCTACCCCTACCATACCGCCTATTCGAAAACGCATCTCGCCTCCTCCGGGCTCAGGAACATAACCATGGGCGCAGCCCTCTATGATTCCGTGGTGCCCAATTCCGTATTCATGCTCCGCAGCAACCGCTACCAGGCGGAATCCTACCCCGCGTTCCTTTCATCCCTCTCCTCGGGCCTTTCAGAATCCGGGGTGGAGGTGAACGAGATATCCCCATCCGAGCTGGACAGGCTCGCCTCGGGCTCCATGCTGATAGTCCCCAGCGGCTACATCCCGGAGGAGCTCGCGACCGGCAGCGCAAAGCCCATGCTCTATTCGCTCATGGAGAGGGGGATAACCGTTTTCTACATCGGCCAGGATTTCTCGAGGATGATCTCCAGGACGGGGAGCGTCGTCCCGTCCCCCGGCACGTTCACGGGCTTCAGGGAAGGGAAAATCACATTTGATTCGGGCGCTTCGCTCACGCCGGACGGCACTGTTTCCATAAAGAACCCCCTCTATTCCGCGACGGGCCTCGAATCCTCGTCATCCTTCGGAGGCGCATTCAGCGCCCTCGCATACAAAGGCGGCTTCATAATCCTGGCGCCCCAGACCCTGGACGGCGGGTGGGAGAGCGGCCAGGCCGCAGGGCAGGACGCCGCGCGCATAATCCTCAGCACCCGCTGGCTCACGCCCAAATCCAGCGTGGAAACAATTGTGCCCCTCACCGGCGGCGATGACATCGAGGTTTTCACGCCCTCCTTCGAGGGGGATTCCGGCTACCTTAAGGTATACGGGGGCAACAACGACAGCGGGTCGGGCTTCTACAAGGTCTCATTCCTGCAAAAGAAAACAAAAGGCGAGATATACACCCGCGGGCACAGCATAGTTCCCGGGGCGCTTTCCCAGACCTCCCTCGACCTGGTGATAGAACTGAAGGAAAGCGGGGGGGAAAAGTTCCTCTTCCTTTCCGTGAACAACATCTCCGGGGAGGTTGAGCATTCCAGCATTCCGGGCAAGGTGGGGCTCAACTCGCAGCTCACAATCCCGCACACGTTCAGCCTTCCCACGGGCGATTACATAATCAACGTGATCGACCAGGAGGGCAACAGGTACGCCCGCTCATACCTCCGCGTAAAGGAGGTGGAGGTGGCCCCGGTCTCCTTCAACATGCGCAACGACGTGTTCAGCTTCGCGGTCCGCGGCGACGGCGAGCCGGTCTCGCCCGAGCTTGTTACCGCGAAGGTGGACGGAGGAAAATACGGCACGTACGCCTTCCGGGGCACCAGCAGCCTGGACATAGACCTCAAGTCCACGGGCAACGCCCCGCTTCCCGACGGGATGCACAGCGTGGCCTTCCAGATCGGCTCCTACGCCACGACGCTCCCCATAGACAAGGTGGCGCCCGCGCCCTTCTACACCCAGCCTTTCATACTCGGCGCAATTGCCATCGCGCTCATAGCGTTTGCGATAGCATACATATTCAAGGCCTCGGAGATACCGGTGTACGGGCTTGACATACCGGATTTCCCTCCCCAGTCCACCACCAAGATACCCCTCAGCAGGGAAGTGCTGCTCGGGCTTTTCGAAAAGGTGAACCAGAAATACAGGTGGAAGAACACCCCGCTCAAGGCCTCGGAGGTCAAGGGCGCGTTCAAGGACCTCGTTTTCGAGGGCAGGCCCATATTCATCAGCGACTACAACCTCGAATACCTGCTGGACCAGCTCACCGGGCTCGGGCTGCTCAGGAAGGAGGCGGGCTATTATTCGAAATCCTCCTGGGAGCAGGACACCGGGCTCAGCGCAAAATACCTTTCAATGTTCCGGAGCCTGAGGGACATCTGCATAAACGAGGCCATCCCGTTCACCCCCATGGGCGCGAGCAGGGAATACGACACCAAGATAACGATACTCGGGCAGGACATGTACGTGCACTTCTACGGGGGGCCGGAAACGATATCAAAAGCCATGGATTCGCTCCACCTCGGCCTGAACATAATCCTCGCGGAGGACGACGGGGAGGTGGAGGAGATGGGCGAATTCCTCTCATCCGGGGACGAGGCGGAGACTCTCCTCAAGCTCGAGGTGCAGGCAGGCTCCGTGCAGATAAAGACGCTCGATGACCTGCAGAAGATGATAAAGGAGATGAAAGTTTAGTTTACTTCTTCTTTGCACCGCTTTTCTTCGCATCCTTCCTGGCGGCGTTCGCACCTGCCTTGGCCGCGTACAGCTCCTCCAGCCTGGAGACCGTGTCCGCCTTGTCGTAGAGCGCAGCCCTCGCCTTCGCGCTTTCTGACATCTCCTTCTTCCTTTCTATGGCGAGCAGTATCTTCTCCCTGAAATCCACAGGCTCGGAGAAGGTGTAGCCGTTCTTCCCCTCCTCCACGAGTTCCTCTGCCGCGGATTTCTTCGGGACCACCACCGGGGTCCCGCACGCCATGGATTCCAGCACCACCAGCCCCTGGGTGTCGAATTTTGACGGGAAGGCGAGCACGTCCGCCGCGGCGTAGTAGTCCGGAAGCTCCTTCCTGTCCACGAACCCCGCGAATATGAAATATTCGCCCAGCCCCTTCATCCTCACCGCATTCTTGTAATATTCCTCCGAGGGGCCCTTCCCCACGATGAGGAACCTCGCATTCGGCTGCTTGTTCACTATTGAATGGGCCTCGTTTATGAGCAGGTCCAGGTTCTTCTCCATCACCAGCCTTCCGACGTGGAGTATCACCTTCTTCTTCCCCAGCCCGTGCCTCTTCCTCACCGCCTCCCCGTCCCCCTTCCCGAA
>CAIXOA010000185.1 GCA_903920925.1 uncultured Microcaldota archaeon
GAGCTGCTTAAGAAATTCAAAATAGACGAGAGCATGCTCCCGAGGATATTGTCGGACGATGCCGCTGTTTCTGCGCTGGGGGCAAAGGTCGGCGACGTGTTGCGGATTCACAGGAAGGACGAGACGGGAGAGTACGACTACTACAGGCTAGTGGTCTGAGTGCGGAAGTGTTTCTAGGGTGAACGGATGGTCAATGCCTTGATGGACTCTTATTTCAGGACAAACAGCCTCGTGAAGCAGCAGCTGGATTCTTACAACCGCTTTGTGGACACGGGGATGCAGGCGATCACGGAAAGGGTGGGGAAGATAGACACCCACGTGGAGGGATTTTCCCTCAGACTGGGGAAGGTGAGGGTGGAGCCGCCGAGGTTCTACGAGGTGAAGGGGGGATACAGGCAAATCCTTCCGGCGGAAGCGAGGCTAAGGAACATCACCTACGCGGCGCCGATGTTCCTGGAAATCGTCCCGCTCTTCAACGGAATCGAGAGGCCGACCTATTCTGATGTTTATATCGGGGAAATACCGGTCATGGTGAAGAGCAGGCTCTGCTATCTGGGAAGCATGACCAAGGACGAGCTCATAGAAAAGGGCGAGGACCCGGAAGACACGGGCGGATATTTCATAATCAACGGAAGCGAGCGCGTGCTCGTGGGAATAGAGGACCTTGTGCCGAATAAAGTGATGACCACCGCGGAGACAAGCGGGGTGGTCGCGAAGGTTTTCTCCACACGGCACGGGTTCAGGGCGAGGTGCGTGGTGACGAGGACCACGGAAGGGATGCTCAAGTGCGAGTTCCCTGCGACGCCCCCGGACCTTTCGCTCGTGCAGGTGCTGCGCGTGCTCGGGCTGGACAAGGATGCGGAAATCGTCGACGCGTTCTCGGGCGAGCCGATAATCAAGAATGATATTCTGCTCAACCTGGAAGAGGAGGAGAGCAAGACCAGGGACGACGCGATACAGACATTGAGCAAGAAAATCTCCCCGGGGCAGCCGGAGGAGTTCAGGCTTGCGAGGCTGGATAATTTATTGGATACATATCTCCTGCCGCATTTGGGAGTTGAGAAGGCGGACAGGAAGATGAAGGCGTACTACCTCATTAGGATGGCGGAGAAGTCCGTGCGCGTCTCCCACAGGAGGATGAAGCCGGACGACAAGGACCACTATGCGAACAAACGCGTGAAGCTGGTCGGGAACCTCATGGAGGAACTGTTCAGGTATGCGTTCCAATTCCTGGTGAAGGACATCGTCTACCAGGCGAGCAGGGCGGATGCGCGTGGAAGGAAATTGCAGGTGCACACCCTTGTCCGGCAGGACACGCTCGTGGACAGGATAAAGTATGCGATGGCGACGGGGAATTGGATCGCGGGGCAGACCGGGGTTTCGCAGCTGCTGGACAGGACCAGCAACCTTGCGACGCTCTCGCACACGAGGAGGGTCATTTCTCCCCTGAGCAAGAAGCACCCGCATTTCAAGGCGAGGGACCTGCACGGGACACATTGGGGGAAGCTGTGCCCGAGCGAGACGCCGGAGGGGCCGAGCTGCTCGCTGGTGAAGAACCTTTCGATTCTCGCACAGGTGACAAAGGGCGCGGACGAGACGGAGATACGGGACGTACTCCAGAAATTCGGAATTGAAAAGGAGTGGAAGAAATAGGGGGGGTTATTTTCATGGCCGAAGAAAAAAAGAAAAAAAGGAAACGGGGAAAGTGCGCAATCTATGTGAACGGGAACCTCGTGGGCTTCCACCAGGACGGCGCGGGGCTCGTTGGGAGAATACGCGAGAAGAGAAGGACGAACGAGCTGAATTACGAGATAAACGTGTTCTTCAACGAGAGGGCCAATGAGATTTACATAAACACGGACGCGGGCAGGGTGAGGAAGCCCTACGTGGTCGTGGAGGCGGGGAAGAGCAGGCTCACCCCGGAAATTTCAAAAAAGCTGCAGGCAGGGCAGTTGAGCTGGGAGCACCTCATAAAGATGGGGGTGATTGAATACCTGGACGCGGAGGAGGAGGAGAATTCCTACATCGCGCTCAGCGAAGCGGAGCTCACCCCGGAGCACACACACCTTGAAGGCGTTCCTTCGGCGATATTCGGGGTTACTTCTTCGGTGCTTCCCTACCCGGAGCACAATTCCGGGCCGAGGATTACCATGGCATGCTCCATGGCGAAGCAGTCGCTCGGGGTTTATGCGAACAATTTCACCCAGAGGTTCGACACCCGCGCATACATAATGTATTATCCGCAGCAGCCGATCCTGCAGACGGATGCATATAGAGTATTGAATATGGACAAGAAGTCCGCGGGGCAGAACTTCGTGGTCGCCATCACCAGCTACAAGGGATACAACATGGGGGATGGCGTGGTGATGAACAGGAGCGCCATAGACCGCGGGCTCGGGCGCGTGATGATGTTCAAGACCTACGAGGCGGAGGAGAGGCTCTACCCCGGCGGGCAGAAGGACAAGATAGAAATCCCGGGGCCGGACACGGTCGGGTTCAGGGGAGAGGATGCGTACAAGCACCTCGACGAAGACGGGATAGTCCATCCTGAGAGCAGGGTGGAGGGGAAAACGGTGCTCGTCGGAAAAACATCGCCGCCGAGGTTCCTGGAGGAGATTTCCGTCTTCGGCGTCGTGGAGGAGAAGAAAAGGGAGAGCTCCCTCTCGCTGAAGCCCGGGGAGAAGGGAGTTATTGACTCCGTAATGGTCACCGAGGCACCGAGCGGAAACAGGCTGGTGAAGATAAGGGTGAGGAGCCCGAAGGTGCCGGAGATAGGGGACAAATTTGCATCCAGGCACGGGCAGAAAGGAGTGATGGGCCTTGTGCTCCCGCAGGAGGACATGCCCTTCACAAAGGACGGGATAGTCCCGGATTTGATTCTGAACCCCCACGCGATTCCTTCGAGAATGACCGCGGGCCACCTGCTGGAGACGCTGGGCGCGAAGGCGGGCTCGATGGAAGGAAAAATCGTGGACGGGACCGCGTTCACCGGGAACACCGAAGAGGATTATGTGAAGATACTGAAGGAGCGCGGGATGGACGAGTACGGCGAGGAGTGGCTGTACGACGGCATTACGGGCAAGAGGATAGGGGTGAAGCTGTTCATAGGCCCGATTTACTACCAGAGGCTGCACCACCTCGTCTCGAACAAGATGCACGCGAGGAGCAGGGGCCCGGTGCAACTGCTTACTCTCCAGCCCACGGAAGGGAGGGCGAGGGAAGGCGGCCTCAGGTTCGGTGAGATGGAAAGGGACTGCCTCATCGGCTACGGCGCAAGCATGGTGGTGAGGGAGAGGCTCCTGGAGGAGAGCGACAAGACCAGGCAGTACGTATGCCAGGAATGCGGGATGCTCGCCCACCACGACATGGTGAAGAACAAAAACGTGTGCTCCCTGTGCGGAAGCAACGACGTGGTTCCAATCGAGATGAGCTACGGCTTCAAGCTGCTGCTGGGGGAAATCCGTTCGCTGTTCATTTTCCCGAGGATTATATTGAAGGACAAGGCGTGATCTTCATGGAAGACATTGAAAAGGTAATTGGAAAGGTGAAGTTCTCCCTCTTCTCACCGGAAATGGTGAGGAAGATTTCCGGTGCGCGCATCATTATCCCGGACACGTACGATGACGACGGCTATCCGATTGACGGGGGATTGGTGGATTCCAGGCTCGGGGTCGTGGACCCGGGGCTGAGGTGCAAGACCTGCGGCGGGCGCGTGAAGGAGTGCCCGGGGCACTTCGGGCACATCGAGCTTGTGAGGCCGGTAATCCACGTGGAGTTCTCCAAGTATATCTATAGCGTATTGAAATCCTCCTGCCCGGAATGCAAGCGGGTGGTCGAGGGGAGCGGAAGGAAGGCGAAGGGCGAGTGCCCGAACTGCGGGGCGAAGATTCCGGACATAAAATTCCTGAAGCCCGCGACCTTCTTCAAGGACAACGTGCAGATGCTCTCGACGGACATAAGGGACTGGCTTGCGGGAGTGCCGAACGATGACCTGAGGAAACTCGGATACGACCCGGACTTCGCGAGGCCGGAGTGGGCGATACTCTCCGTATTGCTTGTGCCGCCCGTGAACATTAGGCCGTCCATCACCCTGGAGAGCGGGGAGAGGAGCG
Organism: uncultured Microcaldota archaeon; assembly: GCA_903920925.1. Lineage (GTDB taxonomy): Archaea > Micrarchaeota > Micrarchaeia > Anstonellales > Bilamarchaeaceae > CAIXOA01. The sequence continues at coordinate 4,113 of CAIXOA010000185.1, forward strand.
AGGACGACCTTACGCACAAATTAGTGGACATAATAAGAATAAACCAAAAGCTGGAAGCGAACATAAACGCGGGGGCGCCGCAACTGATTATCGAGGATCTCTGGGAGCTTCTCCAGTACCAGGTAACTACTTATATGAATAATGAAACGGCGAACAGTCCGCCGGCAAGGCACAGGAGCGGAAGGGCGCTGAAGACCCTGGCGCAGAGGCTGAAGGGGAAGGAGGGGAGGTTCAGGTATAATCTTTTGGGGAAGAGGGTGAACTTTTCCGCGCGCACCGTGATTTCGCCGGACCCTTGCCTGAGGATTGACGAGGTCGGGGTGCCCCCCGCGATTGCGGAGGAACTCACCGTCCCGATGGAAGTAACGGAGTGGAATGTTGAGGAATGCAAGAAATATGTGCGCACGAAAGAATACCCCAAGGGGCTCTACATCCTGAGGCCCGATGGAAAAAAACTCAAGATAACGGACGAGATGCGCGAGCAGATGGCGGAAGAATTGAAGGTCGGCTGGGCGATAGAGAGGCAGCTGCAGAACGGGGACATAGTGCTCTTCAACAGGCAGCCCTCCCTGCACAGGATTTCCATGATGGCGCACGAGGTGAGGGTGGTCCCGGGAAGGACCTTCAGGCTGAACCCCACCGTCACCGCCCCGTACAACGCGGACTACGACGGGGACGAGATGAACCTGCACGTCCTGCAGACGCAGGAGGCGCAGGCCGAGGCGAGATACCTCATGAAGGTGGAGGACCAGATCATTTCTCCGAGGCACGGGCACGCGATAATCAAGCCGCAGGAGGACCACGTTTCCGCATCCTATTTCTTCACGAAAGACGGAACCGAGTTCACGAAGGAGGAGGCGTCCAAGCTCCTCATGATTGCCGGCATAAGGGAATTGCCGAAGCCGAACAAGGACGGGATGTACGAGGGAAAGAGGCTGTTCTCGCTGCTTCTTCCGAAGGGGCTGAACGTGAAGGTGAAGTCAAAGCTGGGCGAGGAGATAGTCATCAAGGACGGCGAGCTCATCAAAGGCGCGGTGGAGAGCAGGGCGCTGGAGGGCGAGATGCTCGAGCAGATTTTCGTGAAGCAGGGCTCCCAGGCAGCGCAGAAGTTCCTGGACAGCGTCACCAGCATGTGCCTGGAGGCGCTCTCGTGGAACGGCATGAGCGTGTCCATGAAGAATTATTCCCTGAGCGCCAACGCGGACAAGAAGGTCAAGGATATAGAGGACAAGGCGAACAGGGAAATAGAGAACCTCATCATGCAGTACAAGAACGGGAAACTGGAAAGGTCCCCCGGGCTTACCCTGAAGGAGACATTGGAAGGGAACATAATGATGGTCGCGAGCAAAGCAAGGGAAGACGTTGGAAAGGTCGTGGAGAGCGACCTCGGGATGGACAACACATCCATAATCATGGCGAAAATCGGGGCCAGGGGAAGCCTCCTGAACGCGATCCAGATGTCGGCGATGCTCGGCCAGCAGGCGGTGAGGAGCAAGAGGCTCGCGAGAGGATACAAGGGGAGGACGCTCCCGTTCTACAAGAGGGGGGCGCTCACCGGAAGGGAGCGCGGATTCGTGTTCGCCTCTTTCAGGAAGGGGCTGAGGGCGGATGATTTCTTCCACCACTCCATGGGAGGGAGGGAGTCGCTTGTTAATACGGCGATTAGAACCGCCCGCAGCGGCTACATGCAGAGGAGGCTCATCCACGCGATGCAGGACCTGGTCGTGGACGATGACTTCGCGGTGAAGAACGGAAGGGGAGCAATCATACAATTCGCTTACGGCGGGGACACCAAGGACCCGATGCTCGCGACGAGCACCAAGTTCGTGGATGTCACGAAGCAGGACGACCTGGATACTGTGTAGGTGGGCGCATGGACAACAACAAAAAAGCAATCATAAACCCTTATTCGGCTGCGGGGATAGTCGCGGCGCAGAGCCTGGGCGAGCCGGGCACACAGATGACGATGCGCACGTTCCACTACGCGGGCGTGGCCGAGCACGTGCCGACGGGCCTGCCCCGCCTGATTGAGCTGGTGGACTCGAAAAAGGAGCCGAAGAAGCCGCTCATCAACATCTACCTGAAATCCGCCTACTCGAGGAGCGAGACGAAGGTGAGGGAGGTTGCGGACGAGCTCGAGAGCATCCTGCTTTCGGAAGTGGCGGACGTGACCGAGGAGATGGGAAAGAGAATAATCCGGGTTATCATGAGGCCGGAAGACGCGAAGGCGCTCCACGTGACTTCCTCCATGGTCGAGAAGGCGATTAAAAAAACAGTGGTTACGCTGGACGTGGAGAAGGAGGAGGAAAGGACCTTTGTGGTGAAGGTTAAGAAGGCCGCCGGCACCGGGGACGAGCCTGTGCTCAAGATACTGAGGAAGCTGACGGGAAAATTGGCCAAGACGCTCGTGAAGGGGATTGCGGGCATCAAAAGGGCGGTGGTGGTGAGGGACAAGGATGGGGAGCACTTCATCCGCGCGAGCGGCTTCAACATAAGGGACGTCGTGCTCAGGGACGAAGTGGATTCCACCCGCATCTATACGAACAATGTGATGGAGCTCTGGAAGATTTTCGGGATTGAGGCGGCCAGGAAGGCGCTCGTGTTTGAGATAACCCAGGTCATGGAGATGCAAAACCTCGCCGTGGACCCCAGGCACATAATGCTCCTCGCGGACGCGATGTGCGCGGATGGGAAGGTGAAGTCCATCGGGCGGCACGGGCTGAGCGGCGAGAAGGCGGGCGTGCTGGGGAGGGCGGCGTTCGAGGAGACGATAAAGCACCTCGTCAACGCGGCGGTGACCGCCGAGGAGGACAACCTTGTCGGGGTCACGGAGAACATCATAGTCGGGCAGACCATCCCCATAGGGACCGGGAAAATCAAGCTCAGGATGAGAGCGGACAAATGAATTTGGTGAAAAATATGGAAGAAAAGGAAGAGACGCCGGATACGGCCGAGTTTCCTGAAGAGGAACTGAAGGAAGGGAAGGAAGCCAAGAAGAAGGGCAGGGCCAAGCGCGAGAAGAAGGAAGTGGTGCGCAAGAGGAAGAGCCAGAAGGAAAGGGAAAACCCGCTTTCCGCCGCGATAAGATTGGCGGTGGAGAGCGGCGATGTGGAATTCGGCTCCAAATCCTCGGCCAGGGACCTTCTGCTTGGGAAGACCAAGATGGCGATTGTTGCGAAGAACGCGCCCATTGACATACGGGAAGATTTCGATAAATATGGGAAGCTTTCCCACATCCCGGTGCTGGAGTTCCCGGGCACGAGCATGGAGATGGGTGCCGTCTGCGGCAAGCCTTTCCCGGTGATTGCGCTTTCTGTGAGGAAGGAGGGGGTCTCAAACATCCTGGATTTCGCGAAGAAGAAGTGAGTTGAGTGGAAATAAGCCAGGACGACTTGGGAATAATAAACCTCTTCGCATCCATCTGCGGCGTCATACCCACGGACATGGTGAAGGAAGGGAAGAACTACATCTTCCTTGTCGACCCCATGTTCCTTGGGAAGGCCATCGGGAAGGAGGGGGTTAACATCAAGAGGCTAAGGGCGAGGCTCAGCGGCAACGTGATGATCGCCAAGGATGCGAATAAGGAGGAGGACTTTTTGCGCGGCTACTTCAACAACGTGCAGATTTTGGACATTGAGAGGAGGGAGGCGCCGGGGCAGATAGCCCTTTTCATCACCATCCCGGACGTGCAGAGGGGGATAGCCATAGGGAAGGAGGGGATGCGCATAAAGGGGCTGAAGGCGATTATGAAGAGGAAGTTCGGGGCGGACATATTCCTCAAGACGAGGCGCACGGTATAGGATTTTTAAACTATTCTATACGTAATTTACAGTAAATCAGAATTCATGAGAGTGATAGCCGGCACCATGAAAGGGATAAATATTCCCTTTGTAAATGAGAAGTATGATAACGCGAACATA
>CAIXOA010000186.1 GCA_903920925.1 uncultured Microcaldota archaeon
AGAACGAATAGGGACTGGCACAAATCTGCGCCTGGCTCGCCGTGGCCGTCGGGCTGCGGCCCGGAATTGTTGTTGCAGTACATCTCGGTGCAGGCCGAACCGGTTTCCGTGCAGGTGCAGGTGTTGCAACCATCCGGAGATGGATAAGATTCGCCGAGGGCGTGGCCGCCGCAAGTTGAATTTGCTGAAGGGGCGGGGGTGCAGGCGCCCATGTAATAGCCGGAAGCCACCGCGGAACGGGTGGAGGAGGTGCATGCTACGCAGGCGTTTGCCATGGTTTTCCATTCAATCTCATAAGGGGCGGAATTTCCTTTCTCTATCCTTGCGCACACGGGCTGCCAGAGGCTTGGGCAGACTTCTGCTCCGATGAACTGGTCGCAGGAGGAAAGGTTTTGCCCGAAGGAATCCGCCGGCGGGCGGGCGCCGGTGTCGCCCGGGCCGAGGCACTCGCCGCGGAAGTATTTCCATTCGTCGCACTCACCGGAGGGGAAGACGCAGACGCCGTACTGGCCGCCTTCGCCGTCCCTTATCTGCAGGGTGTAGCCCTGCGATTCGCAGAAGACCGAGGCGGGGTTCGGCATCATCGCCATCGCGGACGCGGAGCCGAAAAGAAATGCGAGCGCCATGAGGAAAAATATTTCGCGTGCCATTGTACCACGGAAAGAGATGGAAGCGAGAGTATTAAAAGGATGGGAGAATGGCGGGAAAAAGGCGAAGCATCAGAGCCCTTTCACTTCGAAGGTGGCGGTCCCGTCTTTCGCATCAAGGAGCCCTATCCGGTAAGATCCGATGTAGTAAGGCCTGCCGGACGAAACCACTTCGTCCATGCGCATCGCGCCAGGGATATTCACTGAAAGGGACGCCTCGTGCGGATTTGAGCCCCAGAGTTCGCTTGCCGCAGGAGTTATCCTTTCCACGAGTATGCTTTTCCCGCAGATCTTTATGCTGTCCCCTTCCCTGAGAGGGATTTCCCTGCGCTCCCTTGCCGCCAGGCCCTCTATGGCCACTTCCGTTCTTGGAAAAGCAGCGCAGCCGCCCACTCCCGGAGATGGCCTCATTCCACGATACATGAAAATCTCTCGCGAGTAACATTTTAAAAACAATTGATATGGGCATCAAGGTTAAACAACGTGGGGAGGGGAAGGTAAAATCGCGAAAAATCGGCGACGGAGCGCGATAACATTTATAAAGCACCGAGAAGAGCGTTTAGGTTGCAATGGCAGACCAGCTGTTCAGTCTGGGAGTGGCTATCCTGCTCTCCCTCGTAGGGAGCGTAATCGCACTCCGGCTGAAACTTCATCCGATTGCAGGGCTCCTCCTGCTCGGTTTAGTCGCAGGCCCGGGCGTGCTGGGGATAGTGCAGCAGAGCGACATGATAACTTTTCTTGCGGAAGTTGGCGCGATACTCCTTATTTTCGGAATCGGATTGGAAGTGGACCCGCACACCATGCTGAACAAGGGGCTGAGGGCGATAGTTGTCGCGGTGCTGAAGCTCGCGATTGTGTTCACCATAGTGTACGAGACCTCGTTGCTGATGGGGCTGGGGTTGATGGAATCCCTTTTGCTCGGCTCTATGCTCTCCATCACGAGCACGGCGATATATGCGATGATGAGCAAGGGCGTGAGCAACGAGAAGGATTTGCTGGTGACGGTGCTCATAATAGAGGACATATTCTCCATATTCGTTTTGGCGATGATTCCGGGCCTCGGGCACGTGGATGCGGGCCAGCTCGGCGCGCTTTTCTCCATGGCGGTTTCCTTCCTCATACTTGTGGGCGGATACCTCGCCGCAAGGGAGGTCCTGAGATTGGCGGTGCCCTTCTTTATCGAGAGCGGGAACAAGGAGAGCATATTGTACACATCTTTGGCGCTGTGCTTCATACTGAGCTTCGGGGCCGAGGCGGTGGGGCTGGCGGCGGCGATAGGGGCGTTCCTGGCCGGGAACGTGATGGCGAGCCTCAGGGGCCAGGAAGAGGTGAATAACACGGTAAAGCCGTTCACCAGCATTTTTTCGTCGTTCTTCTTCCTCTCCGTGGGGATGAGCCTGAACCCGCAGTGGATAATGGCGAACCCGGTGGAAATAGCCGTCCTCTCGCTGGTCTGCATATTCGGGAAGTATTTCGGGACCGCGTCCGCGATGTACTTCATGGGCGTGGAGAGCACCGCGGCTCTGGGCGCGGGCGCGCTGATGCTCTCGACCGGGGAGTTCTCCCTGCTCATCGCGAAGGAGTCGGCGGCCTACGGGATGGACATGACGTCGCTCGTGGGCTCCATTGTATTCATTACGGCGATATTTTCCTCGATTTCAATCAACAACATGGCGCTGATAAGTTCCTCCATAGAGAGGCTGATACCCGCGAACACGAAGACTTCGCTGAGAAGGGTCTCAAGGTACATGTCGCAGGTCGCGGGCGCGTTCGAGCCGGGAGGGACTTTCCACACCGTGTTCGTGAAGGAGCTGGGCAGGATAGGCACGAGCCTGATGAACGTGGTGATATACGTGGCGTTCGCGCTGTTCCTGGTCAGGGTGGGGGAGTTAGGCATCGCCGCCGGCTATTCCATGTGGATTGAGATGCTGGCTGCGATTCTCGCCCTCGCCGGGATTGCGTACGAGGCGCCCAAATTCTTCAAGTCTGCCATGCAGATAACGCACGGGATAAGCAGGGCTTTCCTGTATGCGGAGGCACCCTACGAGGATTTGGACAGGAAGATGATGACGCGAAGCGTAGCGGTTGTGCTCCTGCTGGTCGCCTCGGTCGGCCTTGCGTTCGTATTTTCCCTGCTCATGCTCCCACGGGTGTTCTTCTACTTCCTTTTCGTGTTCTACATACTTGCGGGGGTGTTCTTCGTGGAGACGATAATGACCGCGGGCGAGATATTCAAGAGGAAGCTGAAGGAAAAGGTGCATAGGGAGGGAAGGGGCGCGGGCGGGCTGAAGACTATGTTGATTAATTTCATATTGGACTGACGGCGGGAATATAGATATTTATTTAATGGGTTGTGCAAATAATAGGTGTAGATTTCCATGGTTCAGGATGCGAAAGAGGAGAAGCCCCCGGGAGTGCCTGAGGAGATTTCCAAGCTCTCGAAATACAAGACGGACGCGGACAGG
>CAIXOA010000187.1 GCA_903920925.1 uncultured Microcaldota archaeon
GCCGGCCTTCCTCATCCGTTCGGTGAAGAACAGCAAATCCTTTGTGCGGGCGCCCTGCAGGAAGAAGACCTTCTTTCTTGCTCTCAGTGCCTCGTCCGCAAGGAATGCGAGGGGCGCGCAGCCGCAGCCTCCGGAGACCAGAGCCAGGGATTTCTCTTTTCCAATCGAGAAGTGTGTGCCGAAAGGCCCGCGGAATCCGGCAACGTCACCGGCTTTTAGCTTCATCGCTGCTGACGAAAAGTCTCCGACGTTTGCGATGCTTATCCCGAATTTTTCCTTATCGCAAAAGGAAATGCTCATCGGCCTCTCGCCCACGCCGGGCAACCAGAGCATCACGAACTGGCCGGGCTTTGCGCCCAAATCATAATCAAAATAGAGGGTTTTCACCGAAGGGTTCTCCTGCACGGCACGTGCGGCTTTCAGCGTAACCATCGGGCTATCCTTCATGCGCAATCCCCCTCATCTCCTTTATGGAGGAGAAGCCTTCCTTCTCCATGAATTCCTGCATCTCTTTGCATACTTTTGCAAAAATGTCCAGGCCCCGGTAATAGATTCCCGTGCCCATTGCGACCGCGGATGCGCCGGCCATTATGAATTCTATCGCGTCCGCGCCTGTTGTTACGCCGCCCGTTCCGATAATCGGCAATTTTGTCTCCTTGTAAATGTCGTAGATGCACTTCACCGCGATGGGCTTTATCGCCGGGCCTGAGACGCCTCCGCATTTATTGGAGAGGATTGGCCTCCTCGCGAAAATGTCTATCTGCATCCCGGGGCCCACGGTGTTGATGGCAGTTATGCCGTCCGCGCCCGCGGATTTCACCGCCCTTGCGACCTCGATGAGGTCGGGCGTGTTCGGGGAAAGTTTTACAAATACCGGAATCCTGGTATTTCTTTTCGCCGCGCGGGTCGCCCATTCCGCGGCTGCGGGGTCGTGCGAGAAGGGCTTGCCGAACTCGTCGTTCACGTTCGGGCAGGAGAGATTTAGTTCTATTATGGCGGGATTGGCTTTGCTTATCTCCTTTGCGAGCGGGCCGAAATTCTCAGCCTTGAATTCGACTACCGAGGCGATTACGGGTACGCCCGCGTTCTTCACGGCATATCCTATTTCGGGAAGTGCGTCCTTTATCCCGGCGTTGGAAAGGCCCACGGCGTTCATCATCCCCTGCGCATAAGTGACTATCACGGGGTTGGGATGGCCCTTGCGCGGCTCGAGGGAAACGGATTTGGAGGTCACGGCACCCGCGCCATTTTTTGCAATAAGGGAAAGCGAGGCTCCGGACACGCCCATTATGCCGGAGGCGAGAATTGTCGGGTTGCTTAGCTTTACCCCTGCGAGTTCGGTCTGCAGCATCAGAGATAATATGTGAGAATTATTTATATGGGTTTGGGGGGAGGAGAAATTAAGAAGAAAAGTAAGAAGAAAAATTAAGGGAAGGGGATTAGTATTCCCCTTCGCCGCCCATTCCGCCGGGCATCCCGCCCGGGCCGCCGGGAGGCATCCCTCCCCTGCCGCCCTTGGATGCGATTATGTCGTCAATCCTCAGTATGAGGCGGGCTGTCTCCGTGGCGGAGCTGATTGCCTGCTTCTTGACGCGCAGGGGCTCCAAAACTCCGAGCTCCTCCATGTTTGCGATTTTTCCCTGGTACACCCCAACTCCGAAGGTGGTCTCCTTGCCGCCCTTGTGCCTGTTGCGCAGCGCGACAAGGGTATCTATCGCGTCCATGCCAGCGTTCTCCGCAAGGGATTTCGGGATGGATTCAAGGGCCTCTGCGAACGCCTGGATTGCGAGCTGCTCCCTTCCGCCGATTTCAACCGCATAGGACTGCAAAGCCGCGGAAAGGGCCATCTCGATGCTGCCCCCTCCGGTCACATAGGTGCCGTCCTCGATGGTCGCGCCCACCGCGCCAATCGCATCTTTAATTGCGCGCTCCACCTCGCTCACGACGTGGTCGGTTCCGCCGCGCAGGAAGATGGACACGGACCTGGCGTGCTTGCACTGCTTCACGAAAACCATCGCCTCGCCGGAAATTTTATTTTCCTCCACGACGCCGGCCTCGCCGAGGTCGGAGGCCGACATGTCCTCCAAAGAGGAGGCGATTTTGGCGCCTGTGGCGCGGGCGAGCTTCTCCATGTCGCTCTTCTTCACGCGCCTCACGGCCACGATGCCCTCCTTTGAAAGGTAGTGCTGCGCGAGGTCGTCTATCCCCTTCTGGCAGAAGACGACGTTTGCGCCCGTGCCTTTTATTTTTGAAACCATCTCCTTGAGCATCTTCTCCTCCTGCTTGAGGAATGCCTCCATCTGCTCCGGGGAGGTGATTTCTATTTTAGCGTCCGTTTCCGTCTTCTCGATTTCGAGCGCGGTGTCAAGGAGCGCGATTTTCGCGTTCTTCACCGTCTTGGGCATCCCGGCGTGGACTATCTCCTTGTCCACCACGACGCCCTGGATGAGCTCGCTGTCCATGACCTCGCCGCCCGCCTTCTTCTCTATCTTGATGAGGTCGCCGTCAACGACGTATACGCCGTTCTTCTGGTCCGCGACCTGGTTGATTGCGGTTACGACGAGCTCGGACATCTTCCTCTTTTCCGCCTCGGTGCCGATTCCCTTGGAGCCCATGGCGACCATGGCGATCTTGTTCAGGGTTTCGACGTCCTTGGGGGTGACCTTCCTGCCGAGCTTCCTGAGCGTCTCCTCGGCCCTCTGGGCGGCGAGCTCGTAGCCCTTTATCACGGTGGTCGGGTGGACGTTCTGGTCCAGGAGGTCGCCCGCCTTCTTCAGCAGGTTTCCCGCGATTACTACGGACGTGGTCGTCCCGTCGCCGACCTCTTTGTCCTGCGTCTTCGCTATCTCCACCATGAGCTTCGCCGCCGGGTGGTCCACGTTCATCTCCTCGAGGATGGTCGCGCCGTCGTTCGTTATCACGATGTCGCCGAGCTCGCTCACGAGCATCTTGTCCATCCCCTTGGGGCCGAGCGTGGTCTTGATTATGTTCGCAACGGCGTAGCCGATGGCGATGTTCACGCGCATCGCGTCGCGGCCGAGC
>CAIXOA010000188.1 GCA_903920925.1 uncultured Microcaldota archaeon
CCTTCCTTCCGGGGCGATGCCCTTTGCTGTGAAAAGTATGCCGTCCATCTCCACGGCGTTGCCATCGTAGACCATGCACGTCTTGTGGGTGGGGGTATCCACAGAGCAGCGGGTGGAAACTTCGATAGATTCGCAGGCGCTCGTGCCGGCATCCGGGTTCAGGTCAACGTACTCGTTCGTGCACGCACCGGCGAAGATAAGAACGCTGGAAATTCCGATTGCGGTTATCGCGCCCCTTCCGGAGCGGGATTCCTCCTTCGGCTCCTCCTGGGGGACCTGCCTGCCGAACCTTCCGGAATTCTTCTCGAGCAGAGCCGCCCTGCCGGAGAGTTCATCCTTCTTCGGGACCTGCTGTTCCGCGAACCTCACATTTCTTGCGTTTGGGTTGGTCATAGCATCACATTTTAACTGTGTGTAATAGTATATAATTACGGTAGTTAGATTTATAAACATACTCTTTTTAACACATCTCATGAGGTCATTCGTAACGGATGCCGTAATCGTGCGAGAAGCAAAAATAGTGCTGATTAGACGGAAGAATGAGCCCTACAAAGGGATGTGGGCGCTTCCCGGAGGGTTCGCCGAGGAGGGCGAGACGGCGGAGCGGTGCTGCGAGAGGGAGGCGCAGGAGGAGACGGGGCTGCGGGTGAAGGCAAGGAAATTGATTGGGGTTTTCTCAAGTCCGGAAAGGGACCCACGGGGGGCCATCGCCGGCGCTTATTTGTGCGAGGTGCTCGGTGGCGAGTTGAAAGGCGGGGACGACGCGAAGGAAGCTAAGTGGTTCTCACTTGATGAATTGCCGGAACTTGCGTTCGACCATAAGAAGATAATTGAGGCTGCTAGAAAAATGATTTGATGGGGGGTTATGATTACCCTAAAGAGATTCGGTCCGTGCCCCGATATATGGGGCTCGGAGCGAAGGAGGGGGTGCTCCCCCTTCCTCTTGGGAAGAGGCGAAAAAACTGATCAGGTAACTATTTCTCCTTCCCCTCTTCTTCTATGATTACGATGTCTCCGAGCGAAACCAGGTTGTCGTGCTTCTCGCCGAATGTGACGCCCTGCTTGGAGGAGTTCTTCATGGTGCGGGCCCTCCCGTAGAGGTCCTTGAGGGTCTCGCGGATTTTCTTCAGGTCCTCCTCTATGGCCTTTATGCGGTTCTCGGCGTCGAGGATGTCCTGCTGGACGAGCCTCTTCTTCCTTCTCGCGCGCTCCACCTGGCGCATCCCCTTCAGCTCTTCCTCCACTTTCTTCACGTCCTTTACCATCAGCCTCTCCATCTGGGGAGTGTATGCCTGGGTGGATATCCTGAATTCGAGCTGGCGAAGGCGCTTGCGCACGGGGCCGACCATCACGCCTTCGGTCTCCTTGAGGAACGGGTCAAGGGCCTTCTCCTCGTATTTCTTGTAGCGGATGCGGCCGTAGTTCTTCTTGATCTCATCGATAAGGACGGACTTCTTCTGCTCGAGGTCCTTGATTTGAGATTCCACTTCCTCTAGTTCCATTACATCACAGTAGTAAGAATTATATGCAGAGAAAGTATTTAAGAAGAAAGATTTAAAATGGATGCGAGTCGGATGCTGGAAGCTGGAGGCTGGGTGCGGAAATGAAAATCGCGGTGGTGCTCGTGGAGCCGGAATACGACGTTAACGTCGGAATGGCTGCACGGGTGATGAAGAATTTCGGGTTTTCGGATTTGCGCATGGTCAGCCCTAAGTGCGGGGTTGGGCCGGATGCGGTGAAGTTCTCGAAGCACGCGGTGGGGCTCCTGAAGAAGGCGAAGAGATGCAAAACGCTGGCGCAGGCGGTGAAGGACTGCGATCTGGTGGTGGGGACGACGGGCATCCTGGAGAGGAACAAGGGAACCATACGTTCGGCCATTCCTTTGCAGAAGTTCTGCGCCGGGATGGATGAGTATGGCGGGAAAAGGATTGCGCTGCTTTTCGGGAGGGAAGGGATTGGGCTCAATGAGAAGGAGATAAGCGCCTGCGACCTGCTCGTGCACGCGGAGGCGGACGCGGGGTATCCGGTCCTGAACCTGAGCCATGCGATGGCGGTTGTCCTGTATTCGGTGAGGATGGCTTCGGGGAAGGGGAAAAAGGTGCGGGAGAAACGCATGGGCGCGCCGGAGAGGAGGGCGCTCACGCATATGTTTAAAATGTTAGCAGAACGATATAAAGCCCGCAACCCGGAAAGGTGCACGGTGGCATTCGCAAGGGTGCTTGCGAGGGCGAACCCAACGAGGAAGGAGGGGCATTCGCTGCTCGGCATGTTCCGGTCGGCCACGGAAGGACTGAGGCGCAAAAAATGAGCAGGAAGCTTACACTCAACGAACTGATTTCACTCACGTTCGACGCTAGCCCGGAGGTCAGGAGGCAGGCGGCGATGGAGCTTTCACACTACGACGACCCGGGGGCGAATTTTGCCATTCTTGAGCTGACCTACGACAAGGACGCGAAGGTAAGCGGGGCGGCGAGGGAAATCCTGGACAAGAGGAAGGCGTCCCAGCCGCAGCTGATGTCATTTGCCGAGGTGTTCGGGAAAGGGGAGGAGAAGAAAAAGGAGGAGAAGGCGCCGACCCCGGAGGAGACTAGGAAGGCGGAGACCGTGCGTGAGAAGATGATGAAGCCGCTCCACCAGCTCATGGAAAGGAAGCTGGGCAAGGAGAAGGCCGAGGCGATGAAGAGCAAGATGATGCCCACCCTGGAGAAAATCTATTTGAAGGCCATGGGAAAGAACGGCCAGGTGAACGAAGAGAAGGGGAAGGCAGTGCAGGAGATGCTGACGGACTATCTGGATGTCATTTCCGGCGCGGAGACGCACGTGATTAGCGACGAGGGCGAGGAAAAGGGGCAGAAGCCGACTGTTCCGGAAAAGAAGGGGCAGGAAGAGGATGCAGCCGAACCCGAAGACGCGCCTCCTGAGGCGGAAGTGGAATCGGAACCCGGTAGCGGCATGGAGCTGGAACGGGTCGGGACCAAGGAGCCGGAGATGGGCAGGGCGGCGAAGGAATTGGAAGAGGCTGCCGCGGAATCTGAGGTGGAGGCGCTGGAGCCGCAGGAATTGATGAGGGAGGAAAAGGAAGAGGCGGGCGGCGCAGGGACGATGTTCAGGCTCGCATTCGATACCATGATGGCCTCGGATGGAGATGAAGATGTCATGAAGAAGGCCATGGAGAACATGGTGAAGAACGCGGAGGAAGAGATTAGATTGGCGTTCAGGGTGGCGAAGGAGAAATACAAGCAGTTGAACATTACTCATCTTACGGAACTGAAGAGCGGGATGAAGAGGGTGAATACCGTTCCGCTATTGGTTAAGAATATAGAGCACAGGGAGTGGCAGAGGACGAAGAAGAACAAGGACACTTTTACGAGATTATTGGTCGCGGATGATGAGGGGAACGAGGGGGTAATCTACCTGTTCGACAACCGCGGGGCTATTGTAAAGGAAGGGATGAAAATCAAGATAGAGAACGGATATGCGAAAACATTTGCCTTCGCAGGGGAAACTGCGCTTACTATTTCTAAAAATGGCAATGCTTACATTATCCTGTAAGCTTCCAATAGATACACTATTTCGAAAAAGAAAGGCTTCTGGTCTAATATCTGGACCTCAAAGCCCTTGTTCTTTAGTATGAGTATAGTGCGCTCCATCGAGTTCAGGGAACTTTGGACGAGGAGCAATCTTCCCGTGGGGGCGAGGAACTTTTCGAATTCCTCCAGGAAAAGGTCGAGGGTTTTCCTTCCGTCTTCCCCGCCGTCGAATGCGTAGTTCAGGTTGCCGGGAATCCTCTCTTCCTTGGAAGTGGGGAGGTAGGGCGGATTGAACAGGATGGTGTCGAATTTTCCCTCTGTTTTTTCGAATAGATTGGACTGGATGAAGGTTAGGTTGCTGACTCCGTTTGCCTCCGCGTTCCTTTTTGCGCATTCTATTGCCTCGGGGCTTATGTCCGTGGCTAGGACGGGGTTGGAAGGGTTGGTCTTTGCGTTGAGGATGGAGGCGAGGCCCGAGCCGGTGCCTATTTCCAGGATTTTTCCCTTAAGGTTGCGGGAATGGAAGGCGAGAAGCTCGGAATCCTCCGCAGGCTCATAGACGTCTTTTGGGATTGAGAGGGTAAGGCCAAAGAGCTGCATAACACATCACTGCGGGGGTATGCTGATGTTCGGCTCAAGATTCGGCAGGATGTGCTTCGTGTGAAAATCTCTTATCCTTGAAACGATGTCATGGCAGCGGACCTCAATATCCTGGACAGCGCCCTCCAGGGCGGGGTCGTCTATATCGACGTCTTTGTCAAGCGTATGGAGTCGGCACCTGATTCTCCTGCCGTCCATGTTCATGGTAAGCCGCGTGGTCCTTTCGTCAAATGAGAATCCGTACGGCGCAATCGCGGACTCATCCCTTGGCACGAATACGCGGAACATCTGTTCGCTCGCCGGCATGCCCGGGGGCAGTTTGCTCTCAACCGGGATTATGGTATAATCGGGGGACAGCGCATCGGCAAGAAGCTTTGAGTAATCCCTGCGGTCGTTCGGGAGGCCGATCTCGCACCAGCCCAGCGGGAGGACGTATTTCGCGCTTGCGCCATATATGTTCGCCTGGCCTGAGCGAGGTATCTGCAGCCCGGTCAGCATGCCTTTCAGCCCCTTCCTGAGTATGATGTCCCTCGGCTCGTGCTTCTCAACCCATGATTTTGACTGTACGAGCATGCCCTCGGGCACTTCCAGCCTCACGTTTTCACGTATGAACTTCACCAGCGCCTTCACGTCCTCCCACGCCAGCATGCGCATTAGGATGGCAAGGACATTGTTCAGCATGGTCTCAACATTCCTCAGTTGCTTCGCCTTGTCCCAGTGCATCAAGTTGTCAAGGTGGTCCGCCGCCTTTATCAGGACCACGGCGATGTCGCCGGCATCCAAGAGCCTGTCATTGTAGCTCCTTGCGCGCATGGCATACATTGTGGGGTCGTATATGTCCTCCATCGTATAGAACGCGGGGTTCTCGGGATATACCCAGTCCTGGTAAACGTCCGGGTTCCACCTGCCTTTTGTGAGGAGAGATACCCTTGGGGTGACCATGGGGCCGAACTCCCCGAGCCTTTCTGGCGGCACATCGAAATCTTCTGTGATGTCGTGCAGGTAGGCGGGCGTCACTATGTCAGAGCCGCCTCCAACGACTGCCATGCGGTAGGCGACCCTCGCCAAGTGCTGCTCGTAGAGCGTGCCGTCCTCCCTGAGCATGGGCACGCATTCGGCGGCTATGAGCTTTTGCTGGAATGCATATGCCCTTTCAAGGCTATCAATGTCGTTGTTCTTCCAGCCCTTCATGGAATTAACTATGCGCCCGAGGGTAACTTCGCCCTCGGGGAAAAAGAATTCCTTATGCACTCGGTTTGCGGAGCCATACCTTGCAGTGAGGGGAGCCGGGGTCCTCCTGAGGTCCCTTGGACCGGTTTCAGCGATAAGCGAAAGCTGCCCGGGTTTTTCTGGAGAATTATTTGAAGCCATAATAACAGTATAAGTCGCCAAAAGAGTATTTAAATGGTTAGGTTTGGGCGAAAATCAACTTTTGGGGACATGAAAATAAAGAATTTTTGCACTCTACCGGATGACGAGCTGCTTCCCTTTCTTCTTTTGCCCGGATTTTATCCTCATCCTTATCTCGAGGACGCCGTTCTCGTATTTCGCCTTTGCGGAGGAGGGGTCCACCTCTTCGGGGAGGGCGAGTTCGCGGGAGAAGGCGGAGAGGTACCTCTCTTTGCGGTAGAAACCTTTGCCTTTCTCCTCCTTTCCCTCTTTCCTGCCGCCGTGGATGCGGACGCGGTTGTCATGCAGGTCCACCTTTATCTCATCCTTGCGGAGGCCGGGCATTTCCACTGCGAGAATGAGCTCGTTCTTTTCCTTGCGAAGGTCGGCGAGAGGCGTGCGCGCCTCCGCGGTGTAGAAATCGAATTCCCTTCCAAAGATGTCCGGAAACTCCCAGTAGAGATTTCTTCTTTTCTTTCTCAGGGCCTCATACACATCCGGAACGAGCATGCCTCCACCTATACCTTTTCACCTATTCCGAAGGTGCGCTTGAGGGCGACTATCTTTACCTGTATTGTCTCCCCTTTCTGCGCGCCTGGGATGAATATTACGAATCCGTCCTTCTTTGCGATTCCGTCCCCTTTTGCGCCGACGGATTCCACTGTGACTTCTACCATGTCCCCTTCCTTGACCGGCTTGGGGAGTTCGAAACCTTTATTCTCTTCCACGTGCTCACCAGTGGAAGGATGGTAAGAGAAAAATTAAATATGTATGGGCACACTCTAAGCACGGGGATTGCTATGGACGAAAGGAAGAGGCGGAGGACGTTCGGCTTCGGGTTCGATGATGATTTTTTCGGCGGGGAGTTCGAGCGCATGCGGGAGGAGATGGAGGAGATGATGGAGAAAGTGATGCGGGGGATGCCCCGGGACGAGGTGAGGAAGCTCTCGGAGAGGCGGGGGCCCCAGGTCTATGGGTTTTCCATAAGGGTGGGCCCCGACGGGAAGCCGGTGGTGACCGAGTTCGGGGACATACAGAGGAAGCAGGCGCAGGATGTGAGGGCGCTGGAGGGCGGGAGGGCTCAGGAAACCGGTGAGGGTGGCGAACGGGAAACGGAAAACCGGGAAAAGGAAACCGAGGAACGGGAGCCCCTTGTGGACATTTTCAAGGACAAGAAGGGAGTGAATGTGATTGCCGAGATGCCGGGAGTGGGCGAGAACGAGGTTCAGCTCAGCGTTAACGGAAAAACATTGGAGATAAGGGCGGAGGGCGCGAGGAAGTATTATAGGAAAGTTAAATTGCCGGAAGACGTGGGCAAGAAGAAGATGGAGAAGAAGTACAGGAACGGAGTGCTGGAGCTGGTATTTTCCTAAGCGGTTTCTGAGTAGGCCCACTTCTTGTATTCCTTGCTCACTTTGGAAGCTGGAATCCCTATTATCTCGGGGCAGGAATTGGGATGGTTCTTCTTTATGAGGGCCTCGAGCTTGGGATAAAGTGCCTTCCTTGTTTTTATCATAAGGAGAAGTTCGCTTTCCTTGTGGATGCTTCCCTTCCACCTGTACATGGAGCGCTCGATGCGGAGGATGGAGCAGCAGGCCGCGAGCTTCGCCTCCAGGAGTTTGGATGCGAGGGATTCGGCGTGCATGAAGGACGGAAGGGTGGTGAATACGATTATCATTGCAATCCCAGCTGCTTCTTCGCATCCTTGCTCATGCGCTCGGGCGTCCAGCGGGGCTCCCACACGAATTGGACCTGCACGTCCGAGACGCCCTTGAGCTCCCGGACCTTTGATTGGACGTTGTTCACTATGTAGCCGAGCAGCGGGCAGGCGGGGGTGGTGAAGGTCATCTTTATGTTGACCTGTGCCTTGTCCACCCTTACCTCATAAATGAGGCCGAGATCCACTATGTTTACCCCTAGCTCGGGGTCCAGGACTTCCTTGAGCTTGGAAAGGACCTGCTTCTCGGTAACCATGTTCATTGCTTCACTGTGGAGAAGGGCTTCAGGAGCCTCTTCGCCTTGATGAGCGCGGCCTCTATGCTCTTCTCGTCACGGGAGCCTGCGCATATCACTTTTCCATTTTTGAAAAGAAGGAGCGATGCCTTCGGTTCCCTGAACTTGAGGATTGCGCCGGGGAACTGCTCTGGCTCGTATTCCACGTTCTCCACTTCGGAGGCGATGGTGTAGAGGTCGAGGCCCATCCCCAGGTTCGCGGAGGCGACGATGTTGGTTATCTCGAATTCCGGCCTCTTGGTCTTCTTGAGTATCCTCTTGGCGTAGGGGGTGAGGAGCTTGACGGTCTTGGCGATGGTCTCGGCGATTTTCGCCTCGCTCTTGCACCCGACGCATACGATTTTGCCGTTCTTGAACAGGAGGATGGTTGCCTTCGGGTCGTCGTACTTCAAAATGGCGCCGGGGAACTGCTCCGGCTCGTATTCCACTTCCGGTATCTTGGTTGCGATGAGGAAGAGGTCGAGCTCGAGGCCGAGGTTGGAGGACGCAACGATGTTGGTAATCGTATAATCAATGCCTTTTAACTTTTTAGAAGCCAAATGAATCACCCTATTTAAATACTTCCGACCGTAAAGCTTAAAAAGGAGTGCAAGAATAGAGATAAGCGCGGATTCTGCCTTATCTACACTGGCAGGTTTAAAAATCCGTCAACGCAAAAAAAAGAACAGGGTGGGAAAAGTGGCAAAGAATTCAAAGGGACTCATGGTCAGGAGGACGAAGAGGTTCAGGAAGGAGAGGAAACTCACCGTAAACGACAGGGTGAAGACCTTCGAGAAGGGGGAACGGGTGCTCATAACCCTCCAGCCCTGCTTCAAGGGATTCCCGGCGCCCAGGTACGACGGGAGGCACGGAAGGATATTGGAGAGGCGGGGCAAGTCCTACGTGGTCCAGATTTCGGACCTTGGGGCGAGGAAAGACCTTATCGTTTCCCCGGTCCACTTGAGAAGGCTCGAGGCGCAGAAAGAGGTGGCCTGATGAAGATAGTGTCTTCAAAGCCCGTCCCGATGGCGGACGTGCTCGATGTGCTGGCCGAGAGGAAGAAGGCGGGCGAGGAGCTCGGTTACGAGCAGGCGAACGCATTGGAGCACTCCGAGGCTTTCGCGGGCTGCGACAGGAAGAAGGCCGATGCCGTCCTGAAGAGGGTGAAGGCCGCGAGCCCGAAGATTGACGAAGAAACGGCGGTGAAGATCGTGGACATCATGCCGAAGAGCGAGGAGACGCTCAAGGCGATCCTGCTCAAGAACAAGATAGAGATAAGCATGGAAGAGATAAATGACATAATGAAGGCAGTGGGGTGAGCCGGTTGGAAGATTACGCATGGGTTGTGGAATACCTCGCAAGGGGAAGGGCGGCGGGCTCGCGCCAGGAGCCGATTGTCCAGCTCCTGGGGGACCAGTTTTTCACCCTGCTCGAGGCGACGGCGAAGCCGGACGCGAGCATTTCCGTGGGCCAGAAGATATTCGTGGGGAAGGGGGACCGCACGGAAGTGGACCGCATAAAGGGGAGGATAGGCTTCAACGAACTCACGACTGCAGCGAAGGACGTGGTGCCGAACATCGTGAGGAAGATAGTGGAGTCGCGCGAGGCGCTTTTCGTCAATTTCATAAACAAGGCGGGGCCCATTTCCATGAGGGTGCACCAGCTTGATTTGATTCCCGGAATAGGGAAGAAGAACATGGAGCTCATACTCAAGGAGAGGGAGAAGAAGCCCTTCGACAACTTTGCGGACATGAAGGCGCGGGTTTCCACCATCGGGGACCCGGCGGCGGTGTTCGTGCACAGGATAGTCTCGGAGATGGAGGGGAAGGAGAGGTACTACATCTTCGTGAAGCCGCCGCAGAGGACGCCCTACTAGCCCTTATTTTTAATTCTTCAGTAGCTAGTATAATTGTTACCTGAGCCCGTGGTCCAATGGTCAAGACGCCAGCCTTACACGCTGGAGACCCCGGTCCGATTCCGGGCGGGCTCACACGGCATTTGGAGGATGGAAATGGTCAGGATAAGCCAGGATGAGATGGAATTGAGGAAGGAGATTGCCTCCCATGTCTCGGAGGGCAACGCGACACTCTCATCCATAAGATTCTCTGAGAAATTGCCGGAGGGCGAGGCGGAGAAGCTGAGGAAGGCGTTCGCGCACTTTGACGAGGCGGAGGAGCTGAGCGAGGAGATGGAGGTGGGGGGGGCGAAGCTCTCCTCCATTGACGAGTATGCGGAATACAAGGAGATGTATTCCGGGCTTTTTGCGAAATCCTTTGCCGGCGTCCCCTTCCAGGTGAAGGAGGAAGTCGTGAACGTGCTGGATTCCTATGTGGAGGATTTCTCGGAGAAGATGGAGCTTTTGCTTCGGGTTCGGGCTCTGGCCGGAAGGCAGGATGTGGGCCCGAAGGTGAGGCTTTATTTGAAATTCAAGCTGTATAACGACTTCTACGAATACCTTTTTTTGAGGCACAAGATGCTCCTTCTCACTTCGAGGGACTTCGATAAAGTTGATAAGGATGATACGGTCGGGGTATTTTTGAGCAAGGTGAAAACCCTGTGGGCGGAGGAGAAATGGGTTCCTGGGTTCTCTTCGCTGTGGGGGGGGATTTTCAGGAATTCCGCGGCGCATTTCGCATTTAAGGTTTTGGAAGACGGAATTGTGCTGGAGAGGACGGGCACGAGGGTTCCGGAGGCGGAGCTGGACAGGATGCTTAACAGGCTGATCATGCTTTCGATTGCGTTTGATTCCCTTGTGTACAAGAACAAGAAGGAAGTGGTGTTCGAGAAGTACGGGGTAAAAATATGAACCGAACCGGTTCAGTTTTAAGCCCGATATATGGGCGCAAAACTGAAGGAGAGATATATTCGGAGGTTCGGTTCACATGAATTATCCGGGGCACGTGCTGCTTGGGATAATTCTCGGGCGGCATTTCTGGGATGCGCTTCCCATCTTGCGGGCGACAGGGAGCTAAAGATAATTTAAGCAGGATTAAAAACTCTTTTTCCGAATTATGTGCGGATGAAGAGATGCAGGTTTGCTGAGGGCTTCCCTCCCTGCAAAAGGCTTTTGGGGTTCACTAGTCCGGCTGGTATACCCTGGATTCCTTCCGGAGCTTCGGCTCCTGGACTACAGAAAGGGGGGATGCCTGTTGATGAGAACCTGGAGCGCTGACACATAATTTTAATGTAACCATGGTTACATAGGCAACGCATAAAATCCTATTCCTATTAGTTAAAGTATGCCGTGCAGGTCTTGCGGCCGCGAAGGATACTCCGACATATGCTCGGAATGCATGTTCAAGGAGCAGAACCAGCAGTGCTGGCGCTGCAGGATGTACATCCCGAAGGCGGAGATGCAGCAGTGGCGCGGCCAGTGGATCTGCCCGAATTGCAGGATGAACCTTGAGCGCGAGGAAGAAGGGGCGGGAACGGAGAAAAAAAGAAAGGAGGAAGAGGGCAGCCAGGCGGACATGTATGAAAAGCCCGGAAGGTGCGACCGCTGCGGCAGGGAAACAATCATACTCTATAGGTTCAACGGAAGGAACCTGTGCTGGTACTGCCTGGAAAAGGAGGACACCTATGCCGGTGCCGGAGGGGCCGGCGGCGCGATACCAATCCAGCTGACCCGCCGGGTGAAAAAGAGGAAGGGGATTCTCAGGACGATAAGGGAATACTTTTTCGGAAAGGGGGCAGAGGAAGAAGCGGAAGTGGAGATTTCAGTTGCGCGGATAATCCCCATAAGGAAGAGGGGCAGGGAGGGCGAAATTGTCCCGGTAAGGAAGGCGGAAAATGCGGAAATCGTCCCCAAAAAGAGCGAGGAACCGGGAACCGAGGGGCATAGGAAAGGGCACCACGAAAAAAAGGAGGAAAAGAAAGAGGAGAAACGGGAAAAGGGCCCCGTGATAGAGAAGGAAACAGGCGAGCCGCCCAAGGATGAGGGAGGGGAAAGGAAAGAC
>CAIXOA010000189.1 GCA_903920925.1 uncultured Microcaldota archaeon
CTTCTCTTGGAAAGCCCGAATGCAAAGGGATTATGCATGGAAAAGCGCACGCTCATCATACTGCTGGCAATCCTATCCGCGGCAGCCATCCTTCTTGCAATCCTGCCCGCCTCAAGCCCGGACCTCCAGCATGCCTACCGGCAGGCGGTAAAGGATGCCGCAAGAAACGATTCCTCCAGGATAGTGCGCACCCTCACCCCGATAACCGATGCGAACACGCAGCTAATCCGAGATTCCGATGGTGACGTGCTTTTCGTAACCTGGACATCCTGGGGCGGGTATGATTCCATGCAAGGAAAAGGCATGAACCTTTCGGTGGAGGTATGGGTTACGGTTGGGCGGGAACTGCAGGATTTCTGCGAAGGGCTTCCAAAAGACGGCTGGGTGCTGCGCACAGAGCAGGAGATGGGGCTGCCCCCGGGCGACAACAAGACGAGATTCGTGGAGATGTTCGTTAATCCCCGGGATATTTTTCGCCCCTGCGCAGACCCGGAGATAAACGATACGGAATGCGGTTTTTCATTCCCGGAAAACACTCCGGCGGAATACCGTGCGTGGTTCGACAATCTGAGCTCCGCATCCTACGGCGCTAACGGCTACCCCTGGACCAGGCTGGGATACACCTATGACTGGGGGAGCGCAAGCCACTTGGGCCCGAGCGAATATGTGGTGAAGCCGGGCTCGGTGGTGCGCATAGCCGGGGTTTACTCAAATGATGCGTACTGCGCCAAGGCATCCTAAAACGCATATCGCGCGCCATCTCATGTGAGGAATCTGCCCAGATGTCCCGATGCCGCTCATAGCGCCTCAATGGACGCCCCGAGTTTCCCTATGCTCCCAAGGACATCCCCGCTGCTTCTTTTCCCCAATGCTGCGGAGTTAATCCTGCTGAATGCCAGAGAAAGCGCTTTCCTATCTTCGTCGCCCTGCTTTCCATGGCAGTCGTTGAAGAACAAGTTCTCTTTCATTATGTGGGCCCTTGTAAGCTCACCATATGACCGGATGGCGGCAATCTTGTCATTCCTTGCCCCATCCCTCACTATCTGCATGAGCCGTTTTCCCTCGGCATGCTCCTTAACCAGAATGGCTATCAAATCATGGTTACGCTTTCCGATAACCGGAAACAGTGCCTTCTCCTCTTTGCCATGGTGGCATCGTTCTGTGAACATATGCACGAGCTCAAGAATCTCATCCAGCTTCCCCGCGTCTTCCTTCCCCTCCCCAAGCTTTTTGGAGTAAGCGGTCAGCAGATTGCAGATTTTTAACACCGCCCCGTGGTCTTCATACATATCCTTCAGCCAGTCCATGCGGCAAATTGGCTTATGGGGTATAAAAAGCTGATGGCACGACAGCGATCAGTGCCTTTTTTTGCCGGCATGCTTTATGCGCAACCCAGGCCGAGCACGCAAAGCACCCCGTCTACCCTTTCCACCGCTCTTACAATCTCCTTGGCATCAGCAGGCGTGAGCTTCCCCTCGTCCGCCATCCTCTTCGCCCCGTCCATTATCCGGAATATCCTCCTGAACGCCAATTTTGTGTTCAGGTCGTCGTCCATCGCGCCTTCGAATCCCCGCAGCAGCCTTCTTGCAATCGCGCGCCCTCTTCCCTCATGCACCTCTCCATCCCTTCTCCGCGCCAGCTTCTCCAGCGCGCCCATGGTTTTCCTCGCCTCGTTGCACAGGCGTATCCTCTCCCTGAACTTGCCCATTGTGAAGTCCATCTGGCTCCTGTAGCGCTCGGATATCAGATAGAACCTCAGGCAGTCCGGCGTAACGCCCATCCTCTCCAGCTGCTTCACATAGAGCATGTTGCCGGTCCGCTTGGACATCTTCCTTTTGTTTATGGTGAGGTGCCTTGAGTGCAGCCAGAAATTAGCAAGGGGCTTCCCGGTTGCGGCGCAGCTCTGCGCAATCTCGTTCTCGTGGTGGGGATAGATGTTGTCGCTCCCGCCGCAGTGGATGTCAAAAGACTCGCCTAGGTAATGCATGGACATGGCGCTGCACTCTATGTGCCAGCCTGGCCTCCCGTCACCGAACGGGCTCTTCCACCTCGCCCGGCCGTCTCCGCGCGTCCATTTTTTCCAGAGCCTGAAGTCCCACAGCCCCTCCTTCACGTAGTCGTCCCCGGAGGCTTTCCCGAAATATCTCGGGTTTTTGAGGTGCCTGAGCTTCCCGTAATCCCGGAACTTCCGCACGTCGAAATATATGCCTTCCTTGTCGCTTTTGCAGTATCCCTTTCTGCAGATTCTCCTTATCAGCGCAATCATCTGCGGGACATGCTCCGAAGCCCTTGCCACCACGCCCGGCCGCAGCATCCCAAGGCCGTCCCAGTCCGAGAAAAACGCCCTTATCCTGTCTTTCTGCAGCCTTTCCAGGCCCACGCCCTCCTTCCTCGCCGCGGCTATCGCCTTGTCCTCCACATCGGTTATGTTCATCACGCGCCTTGCCCCGAATCCCCTGTATTTCAGGTATCTCACAAGCACGTCCTCGAAGAGGTAGGTCCTGAAATTGCCGATGTGCGAATACGCATAGACAGAAGGCCCGCAGGTGTAAACCCGCACCGTGTTGCCTTTCAGCGGCGCGAACTTCCTCCTATGCCCGGCGAACGTGTCGAAAAGCCTCATCGCACCATAATCCCATATGCCTAATAAATGCTTTTCCGGCCCCGCAGAGTCATCCAATACTTTCCTGCACCTTAGCCTCCCGAACCTTGGGATGTGGCCATTCCTTCGGATATCCGAATATGAGCGGGCAGTACAGCTCCTGGGAATCCTTTATCCCAAGCCCCCGCAGCGCCTCCTCGTCCTTATTCAGCATCCTCGCAAACCCGATGAAGCAGCTCCCCAGGCCCAAATCATACGCCCGCAGCATCATGTTCTGCGCCGCGAGGGAGCAGTCTATCGCCGCCCATTCGTCCCCCCTACCTGCGGCAATCAAAATCAGCAGAGGCGCCCCGTAAAATATGACATCCTCCTTCACCTTCATCCTCTCCGCAAGGCGCGCCCCGAACCCGAGCATCCCCAGCCTGTCCTTTACTTTTTTTGACAGCTCGCCCATCTTCTTCCTGTCGCTTATCACGATGAACCTGCATGGCTGCTTGTCCATCGCGGAGGGCGCCATCGCCCCGGCTTTCAAAATCTGTTGGGCAATCTCTTCCGGCACAGGCTTGTCCATATAGTCCCGCACCGACCTTCTTCCCATTATCGCCTTTTCGGTTTCCATGGGACAATAACAGCAATAAGAACTAAAACATTGCCAATCAGGACAGCAGGTACCCGATGAACTCCCTGAACAGCCCTTTTATGCGGGTTGCCTTCACCTTTTTGAGCAGTGCATTCCCCTCCGCCGTGGTCTTGTAAATCCGCCTCACCCTCTTCCCCACCCTTTCTTCGCTCCCGCGGATGAGGCCCGCCTTCTCCAGCTTGGAAAGGACGGAATAGACCGTTGACTGCCCCCGGGAGCTCACGCCCAAATCGCATATCTCGTCCACAAGGCCGTATCCACACGCGGGCTCCTTCCTAAGCCTCCACAGGAGGAAAAGCGCCATTATCTTGTCGCTTGTTTTGGGGATTTTGCCCCTGCCTGCGGTTCGGCCCATGTTACTTATCTGCACGGAAAGCTTTATATAATAATTCCAATTAATGGAATATTGCAGAAAATGGAGCATTACCAGGATTTTTGGCAGTTGGCAAGGTGCATCAAATGAAAGAAGAGCATAAGGAAACGCAGCCGGCGCACGCGGAAAGCCAGCAGAAGGCCCATCCGGGCCCGCCGCACGAAAGGAAGAACATCCTGTTCACCATAAAGGAGCACCCGCTTTTCGTCGAGGCGGCGCTTGTCGCCTTTATCATCATTTTTGCGGCGGGCCTCTTTTACTGGCAGGACTTCCAGGGCAAGATATACCTGGAGAATGCGCAGATACAGGCGCCCATCATCTCCCTCGGCCCGGCAACTTCCGGAGTCCTGGAGAAACTCTACGTGAACGAGGGCGACACGGTCTCCCAGGGCCAGCGCCTCGCGCTTGTGGGCAACCAGACCATAACCGCCAGCACGCACGGCATAATAATCGGGATAATGAACGTGCCCGGCCAGCTCGTGACGCCACAGAGCGCGGTCGTGCAGATGATAGACCCGGACCAGTTCCGGGTTGTGGGCAGGATACAGGAGGACAAGGGCCTCGCGGACGTCAAGCCGGGCCAGCGCGTCGTGTTCACAGTTGATGCTTTCGGCACGAAACAGTACCTGGGCACGGTGGAGAGCGTTAGCATGACCTCCCGCCAGTCTGACATAGTGTTCAGCATCTCGAACCAAAGGCAGGAGCAGGAGTTCGAGGTGCGCGTGCTTTTCGACAACAACGCCTATCCAGAGCTTAAGAACGGAATGTCCGCAAAGATGTGGATATACAAGTGAGCCCCGGCTGGTCCCATGGAGAAGAAAGGAAAGTCGAACCTGCGCTGGTGGGTCCTGCTCACCGTGATAATCGGCACGTTGCTCGGCCGGCTCGACCAGACGGTCGTGAACCTTGCGCTGCCCAAGATAATGAGCGATTTTTCCATCACGCTGACCGAGGCGGGCTGGATAGCGACCGCCTACATCCTCGCAAACGCGGTCTTCGTCCCGGTCTGGGGGAAGCTCGGGGACACCATAGGA
>CAIXOA010000190.1 GCA_903920925.1 uncultured Microcaldota archaeon
GAGATGAAAAATCCGGAGCTATACCCCTCTTCTTTGCGCCCGCAGGGCGTGGAAATAGTGCGCACCTGGGCATTCTACACAATTTACCGGAGCGGTCTTGCTCTCACAGGAAAACCGCCCTGGAAGACAATCCTCCTGAACGGGAACGTCCTCGCGCCGGACGGAAAGAAGATGAGCAAGTCCCTCGGGAACGTGATTCAGCCCACGGAATTGCTCAGGGATTACCAAACAGATGCATTGAGGCAGTGGGCCGCGATGAGCGGCGCGATGGCGAAGGACCGCCCATTCTCCTTCGAGGACATAAAGTTCGCGAAGACCTTCCTCAACAAGTGGTGGAACGGGGCGAAGTTCATCGAGACGGCGCTGGGGGGGTATGCAGGAGGGAAGAAGCCGCACCTGAAAAAGGTGGACAGGTGGATGCTGGAGCAGTTGAACGGGATAATTGAGCAGGCGACCGGGGCGATGGAAAAATACGAGTTCCATTCCGCGGTGAAGCTCCTGCAGAACTTCTTCTGGCATGATGTTTGCGACGATTACCTTGAATATGTGAAATACAGGATTTACGGGGAGGATGCGGAGGCGAAGAGCGCGGCCCAGTATGTATTGCACACCGTGCTCTACGATTTCATAAAACTGATGGCTCCCTTCACCCCGCACATCTCGGAGGAATTGTACGCCGAAATGTTTGGCGGGAAAGAAGGAAAGACCGTAAATTACGCTGCCTGGCCGAAGCCCGGGGAAAGGCATGCCGGAGACCATCTGGAGGTGGAGCAGCTCCGCGTGCTCGTCTCGCAGGCAAGGCAGCACAAGGCGTCCTGCAAGCTCTCCCAGGCTACCTGGCTCTCCAAAGTGAAAATCTCATTGCCCAAGCCCCTGCACCACGAACTGCAGGAGGAATTGAAAAATATCGCGAGAATTAAGGAGCTTGAACTAAAAGAAGGCGAGTTCGCGATGGATTTTTCCGGGGCTGTGCCGCTGGAGCAGGAAAAATAGATTAGCTGAATCCGCAAGGGGCTAGCCCTTCGCCACGCGGGCCGTAATCCTTCCCGCGACCGTGTGCTTGTACTGGTCGCTCTGGGCGCAGGCCGGGTTGACCTCCCTCGCGCAGGAATAGTATGTAAGCAGGACATTCATCCTCTGCATCGAGTCCACGGGCGGCTGCTTGTCCCCTGTGAAGGTGAATTTGAAGGTGGTGTTCATCCCCTGGTCGAGCGGCGTCTGCGTGTCCGGCTTCGCGGTCCAGTTCCTCTGCCCTGCCGCCCCCAGATTGTTCGTCGTTATCGTAATGCTGTCTATCCTTATGGCGTACCCGAGCCTGTCTTCCACCCTCATCACCAGGGTGGCGTCCCCGTCCCCGCCAGCCAGGTAGAGCTGGTGGCCCGTGCATGCGATGTCCGGCTGAAGGACGCACTCTTCAGATATGAAATAGGACGCGTTGAAGATGCCCGTTGACAATATGATTGCGATGACCGCGACCAGCAGGAGGAGCGCCCAGCCGTATGTGACAAGGTACTCGGCCGCCGCCTGGCCTTTTTTGGAGTCCATGGTTTTCTCTCCACGAAAATCTTTATAAAGCAACTAGCATATACTTCTCAAGTGATTTGAGATGGCGGAGAAGAAACCCCAGCTTGTTGACGCGATGAGCTACTATCAAATCGCCAACGATTTTTTCGAGAAGGGGGACTACGAGAAGGCGATAGAGAACTACAACATGGCCATACTCCTCAACCCCGTCTTTTCCGAGGCCTACTTCAACCGCGCGCTCTGCTACTACCAATTGAAGAATTACGACAAGTCCATCGCCGACTACACGAAGGCGGCGGAGCTCGACCCGAAGAACCCGAACATCTACAACAACAAGGGTGACGCGTTCTACAGGAAGCAGGACTACGCCAGCGCGATAAAGGACTACGACAAGGCGGTCATGCTCAACCCGAACTACCTGAAGGCGCTCTACAACCGCGCGCTTTCCTATGCCTCCCTGGAGGACTACGACAAGGCGGTGGAGGACTTCACGAAAGTGGTGAAGCTCAAGCCGGATTTCGCCGAGGCGTACCACCTGAGGGGCCTTGCCTATGAGTACGCGGGGGACTTGGACTCATCAATCAAGGATTACGAGAAGGCGCTCGAGCTGAACCCCGGCCTTGCCGAGGCGCGCACCCACATGGAGTCCGCCAAGAGCAAGCAGAAGAGCGGGGCGGGAGGGGAAGGCGGGACCTCCGACATCAAGGTGCTCAAGAAGCCCACCATGAACTTCAACGACGTGGCGGGAATGGAGAAGATGAAGGAGGAGATCCGCGAGGCGGTCATCTACCCCATGGCGAAGCCGGAGCTGGCCCGCAAGTACGGAAAGCTCGGGGGAGGCGGCATCATGCTCTACGGCCCGCCCGGCTGCGGAAAGACGTTCATCGTGAAGGCCGCGGCGGGGGAATGCGAGGCCTCGTTCATTAACGCAAAACTGTCCGACCTCCTGGACATGTATGTCGGAAACACGGAAAAGAACATCCACAAGGTGTTCGAGACCGCGCGCAAGAACACGCCCTGCATACTCTTCTTCGACGAAGTGGATGCAATCGGCGGAAGGAGGGACCAGCAGGAGGGCGCCCA
>CAIXOA010000191.1 GCA_903920925.1 uncultured Microcaldota archaeon
CCCTTCTCGCTGCAGGTTCCACACGTGACTTTATGGAGGAAGCGTTCCCCGGCTGCACGTATAGCATTTGAACCATTATCCGCAGCCGGTCCTTTTTTGGTAACTTCAGTTACTATTGCCATAGAAATCCCCTAATCCTCATCATCGGTGCTGGCATAAGGCTCGATTCTTGCCAGATGTTCCATAAACGCCCTCCCTTCCTCCGGGGTCAGCACCACGCATCCCATCTTCTCGGGCTCGCACGCGGCAATCTTCACATCCAGCATGGCAGCGTCCCCGCCAAGCCCCTTCGCCGCCGCGTAATTTCCGTGTGCCCGGGTTAAGATGGTGGACTTAATGTCCAGAGAGGATTCCCTTCCCGCGAGGAAGTGGTCGCCCGCCTCCTCATACGCGTTCGCGGCATCCGGAGAACCACTGTTTTCAAGAAGCCTCGCAAGCAGCGAAACCGCCTTCCCCAGCTCGAACTCAAGGTCAGCATCCGCTTCGCCATGGCTTGCGGTTCTTTCTGCATCCTTGCGAAGGGCTTCCACAGCAGCCCGCGCGAATCCTTCTGCGCGTGCCGGGTCCTCGCCTTCAAGCTCATGAGCCATGTGCATATAATGGTAAACGGCCTCCTGGAAGCTATTCGTGAGCATGCGGTGCTGAGTGATCTCCTCCCTCAGCCTGAAAGCTTCCTCCCTGTCCACTGGCTCGATGAGCTCGGCTGCGATTTCAACTAGGTCCACTGCGAGCCCCAGCGACTTCCGCCTTCCATCCCTTGCTTCTTTGATGAAAAGCGCGTGCAGGGACTTCCTCGCCCTCAGTTCGCCTGCACCATCCAGCATCCCCAGGGCACTCTCAAGCATCTGCCGCGCCTCGAAGGTGCGGCCTTCAAGCGCGTTCTTTACGCCCGCCTCCCTCCACATAACCGCCGCTTTGGCGCTGTCGCACTCCTGCCTCGCGTAAACCCACATGTCGTGTGCGGATTGCTTTCCGCACCAGCGCAAAAGCTTTTCCTTTTCAGCCTGCTGGAGCGGTTCCGTCCTTCCCTCGCGGCTGAGCGTTATCGCAAGATTGGCAATTCCCTCCCTGCATCTCATAGAAACCCCATCTTCTATTTGTGCCAAAACTCTTATTAATCAGTTTATTAGCGCTTATACAACAAATAAGAATAAGATAAAATAAGAAATTGCCGCTTCTGAACCTTCACGGGCTAAAGCCCGTGGCTTCCGGACAGATTGGCTTTAGGCGAAAGCCACTATAATGCGGGTGCGCTCATTTATTGTTAAGGTTGGCTTTCGCGCACCCGTGAAGGTTCATTCCTCGTCCGCGGCAAGCTCCACGATCCTCATCATGATCCTCTTCTTCTCCTTCTTCGACCTCATGACGAAATACTCGCCGCCTTTGAGGTTCAGGGAATCCCTTATCTCCTTGGGTATCGAAACGTAATAAGACGTCCCGTCAGGCCTGAGGTAGCCCTTCACAAGGACCATTTTCGAATACTTTTCCGGCTTCTTGGTCGTTTCATCGTCTTTCATGGTATGCACCTTATGCTTATTATGTTAAGTATGCTGGTTATATTTAATGGTATCTATCGCAATAACATGATACGCCTGAGCAGCAGGGTGCATTTACCAGTAATTTATGCCGAAAAATCAGATGCCTTCCAAATCCACGCCGAACTCCTGCCCGAGAATCCGCGTGCCGATGCCCATGCCCCGCAGCCCGTCCCTGTAGAACCTTATGGAATACACCATTTGTGTGTGCACGAACTCCCAGCGCCCGTTCAGGTAATCCATCCTCTCCGGGGCAGGGTTTTCGCTCTCCCGCATGAAATCATCGGCGAGCTCGAGGCAGGTTCGCGCGACGCTCCGCGCCCCGGAAAAATCCGCGCTTCGTGCGGGCCTGTATACGACGCTTCCCTCCATTCCCATAAGGCCGCCCAGCACCCCCTTCAGCGTAGCCACGTCGTTCCGCATGTTCGCGAGCGCATCCTGGCTTGGCGCATTGGTGCCCAGGAAAAGGGGGATATCCCTTCCGGTCTGCACGGAAACCATTGCCGGGCCGCTCACATGGGAGGCGCATGCCCCCGCAGGCGCGCAAAGGAGAAAGAGGGAGGCTCCGGCGGCTCCAAGCCTCCTGCACCAGCCGAATTTCCGCGGAGGCGCAGCCCTTGGGCTGTCCTCACCGGGTTTTGCGGGGAGAGCCTCGCGGCTGGAGGTGTTCATAGTTATATTTGTGTGTAATAAGATTTATATACGTGTCATTCTTTTCCCGACGCCGCGATGTCTGCAGAGGCCCTGTCCAGTATGTCCATCGTGCTCTCAAAGGTCACTTCAGCGGACTCGAGCAGCACGCACGCCCTCTGCGCAAGCCGCCTCATCCTGCCGGCGTCATCCCCAGTGCCCGAAAGGCCGTACCGTAGCGCCTCCAGGTTGTCCCGCATCCCGTCCGCGGCGAACTCCGCAAATGCAACATTCGTTTCCATGACGGCGCGGACCACCCGCGCATTCTGGGCGGAACCGGAGGCATCAGCCCCCATCTTCCCAAGCCTGGCGGCCAGATTTCCATAAAGTTCCGAAATCCTCGCAATCGCACCTTCCACAGCATGCCGCGCCTCGCCTACGGCCGCATCCGGGGATACGCAAACCTCGGAAACAGGGGCGCGGGGCGAAGGCGCACAGGCAACAGCCGGAGCCATAAGCGCGAACGCAACCTTCGCGGCGGCAACCGCATTATGGCCTCCCCTCATCCACTTCATATGTAAATTCATGTGGGTTTATGCTTTTAATGGCTAGCCCCCGCCTTTAATATGTTTTCGAAAGAAGCACTAGCAGGTGATTTGGAATGGCAAGAAATCCATGGTTGGCGCTGGTAATGGCGTGCATACCGTTTGTGGAGCTCTACCTCCTATACAAGTGGTGGGAGGAGCTCAAGGTTGCGACAAAGGCGGACTATGACCCGATAATACGGCTGGTCCTCATGCTGGTCCCGTTCGTGAACATATACTTCCTGTGGAAGTTGTTCTCCGATGTGGAGAAGGCGGCCATTGCGAAGGGAAAGGCGGGCTTCATGTTTGGGGCGACTGTGATGTACATACTGTCGTTCCTCCTGCTCGGGATACCCTTCCTGTACATGTTCTACAAGAACCAGGACCTCCTCAACGCAATAGAGTGAATTTTTTACTTTTTCCCTTCTTGTTCTTTCTAAACCTCGAGGCCGCCTTCAGGGGCGGCCCATTACTTTTTGTTGCCGGGTGCGGCCTCAAGGTTTATTCCGTCATCTTTTTATATTCCAAAAGCCCATTGTAGCCCATGGACGAGATAAAGGATTTCAAATTCGGGAAGGCGCCGAAACTTTCCGAGCTGATTGATGCTTACGGTGACGCGGGATTCCAGGCAACGGAATTGAGCAATGCAGTGGAACTGATGAAGAAGATGAAGAAGGAGAAGTGCACCATTTTTTTGGCGTTCACCGCAAACATGGTGGCCTCTGGCCTCCGCGGAATCTTTGCCCAGATGGTGAAGGAAGGCTGGGCGGACGCGATAATCACCACCGGCGGCTCGCTGGACCACGACATGATAAAGGCGTATGACTCGTATTTCCTCGGCTCCTTTTCCGCGGATGATGCGAAGCTCCACCAAGAGGGCGTAAATAGAATAGGAAATATCCTGGTGCCCAACGACCGCTACGAGCTGTTGGAAGAGAAACTGAAGCCAATTTTCGCCGAGCTGGCGAAGCGCTCGCCCGTATCCCCGTCTGAATTCGCGATGGAGATGGGAAGGAACATTAAGGACGAGAACTCCTTCCTGCATTGGGCGTACGAGAAGAAGGTGCCGGTGTTCTCCCCCGGGATTACGGATTCCGCAATAGGGCTGCAAACCTATTTCGCGAAGCAGAAGCACAAGGAATTTGCAATAGATGTGACAAAGGACATGAAGGGGCTGGCGGACATTGTGCTGAATGCGGACAAGACCGCTGCGATAGTCCTGGGCGGGGGAATCTCCAAGCATCATACCATAGGGGTAAACCTTCTCCGCGGAGGGCTGGACTATGCACTCTACGTATCCACTTCCGAATCCTATGACGGGAGCCTTAGCGGCGCCCCTGCGTCCGAAGCAATAAGTTGGGGAAAGATTTCCGAGGAAGGAAAGCATGTGACCGTCCGCGCGGATGCGACGCTCGCATTCCCGCTAATCTGGTACGCGGCGCAAGAATAATCATTTAACCCTTCCGAACCATATCCAAGCGGGGTAGGATATGTACGATGTTCTTGCGGCCGTGATTTCCGGAGGGGCGATAAAGGTCGTCGACTTTATTGAAGACGAGAGGGCCGGGAAAGGCCTCATCAAATGGCCTCTCGCGATAATCGCCGGGCTCGCATACGCATTTTTGCTTTCCTTTTCCCCCGCCGCCTCATTGTTCCTCGCGATAATCGCCGCCCAGGTCTTCATGGCGAAGGTGGACAAGGTCGCGCACGGGCTCGCGGTGCTGGTTGCGGTCATAGTTTCACTATTTTACGGGATAGGTTCCATAGACATGTGGCTCCTGCTTGCATTCTTCATTCTTTCCGCAATAGATGAGATTCCCCTCACCGGAGACCTCGCGCCTCTGGGTGAATACAGGCTCTGGCTGAAAGGAGGGGCGCTCTGCATCGGGCTCATAACCGGCGCATGGACCTACTTCGTGCTCCTCATCGCCTTTGACATGGCCTACCTCACGGTTGCACATTATTTGGGGGAGAAAATCCGGCCCATGAGAAGGAAATAGGTTTTTATTCTTTCTTTCCTCAGCATTTCCCTCAAGGATGGCCCATGGGATATCTCAAAGGCAAAGAGTTGCATTGGAGGGGGGTTCAGATTCCTAGCGACCAGCAGGCCAGGGAGGACACAAAGAGGTTCAGGATTACCCCGGCGCCGGCCGTGGCCAGTTCTCCGCACGAAGGGCTGCAGAGGCCGCTGAGGGCCGCCCCGAAACCCCGGGTGGATGCCAGGGTGGATGCGGAAATTCCTGCTCAAGAGCAGACCAAGGAGATTGTTCCGGGGAGCGCAAGGCATGCAAACGGCCGCCTCTCGGAGGATCAGCAGAAAGCCGAGATGGTGGAGATAATGATGGTGCATTATCAGCTGAAAGTGAGTTTCCTTTCGCATCTTGGTGCGGCCGAGCGCGGGAAACTGGAATCCGTGCTCACGGAAGCGGAGAGAAAGGCTTCGGAGGTAGCGGAAGGGTGTAGCCCGAAGCGGGAGTTCTTCGCGCGCATCCCGTTTGAACTGCAGCCACAGGTCAGGTTCTTTTACCAAAAGGCGGATGCAATTGAGGTTTAGCGGATACTCACAAGCGCACTTGTGAATACGTTTATATTCCTTTTCAAACCAATCAGGATGCAAGTGCGAAAATGGAATCTCAATCACCAACACCATCACAGGCGCCGAGAAGATCGCAGATGCCGCATGTGCCTAGTTCTATGCCACCTACGAGCAGCAGGCCCCCGGCTGGTTCTACGCTGGAGATGCCATCGCCTTTGGTCGAAGAGAAAAGGGCGCCTCCAATACCCAAATCGAGGCGCGAGATGGAGCTCGGCTTGATAGACAGGATTGTTTCAAGCATTGGTCCGGGGCTTGATGCGGGGGAAAAGGAAAAGCTCGAGGCGGCGGCCGAAGCCGCCAGGAATGTCCGGGGGATAAGCCCGAAGACCGAATTCGTAGCCAGGCTGGAGAACGGATTGTTCAGCGCGGTGCTCGAAGCGTACGGAAAAATCGCGGCGGAAGCCGCAGAATTGCCGAAGTGAATCCCTGTTTTTTAGTGCAATAATTATACTTATCTCATATCTCCTAATGTAATTGCAAGGCGAGACAATGGAATCGAGTGGCTTAGTGACTGGTATCCGAGAGACGAGAATCCCCATTGTGGGACCTGTTTCTGAAGGAAGGAGGAAAGTAAACACCCCGAATTTCGGTGGCAGAATCGAGGCTGAGATGCCCCCAAAAGCTCCATCTACGCGGCAGGAACTGATGGAATTGCAGCTCGTTGCAATCGGCATAGTCGCTTCCAGAATGAAGAACAAGCTGGAAGGGTGGCAGGCTGCCGACGTTGACATAGCCGCGAAGGCGGCAAAAAATGTTACCGGGGTATGGCCCAAGGCCGAATTCCTCGCGTCGCTCAGCACATCAGACCTTCTCTACATGGCAATAGGCGAGTTCTGCAGGTTGGATGGCGTGTCAATCCAGCAGCCCTCGCAGGCTGCCGCCTGATTAGCGGAAAAGAACTCCCAAAAGCGTTTTATTCCCTCCAGCGCAAAATAGGTGCGTATGGAGTTCTCCTTTTCATCCAAATATCCCTTCACCTCCGAAGCAAAGCAGAAGGTGGAAGGTTCCTCATTAGAACTGAACGATGAGATGATGGAGAGGGCGGTCCAGAGGGTGGTCGCCGCACTGAAGGGCGAGAAGGAGCATGCGTACAGGCTGCACCCCTCGGATGAACTATTGGAACTTGGCTCCTATGCGGCGGCAAGGATGATGCTCGCCTATCTCAAAAACCGCTTCCTCACCGGAAGGTTCGCGGTCGCCGAGGCGAAGCGCGCATCCTCTTTCATGCGCTCGGATTCG
>CAIXOA010000192.1 GCA_903920925.1 uncultured Microcaldota archaeon
TGATAAAAGTGTCAGAGGGCAAAACAATTCTTCTCAAGGTCGCGGAAGCGATGAGGAACGACGTGGGCAGGGGCATCGCCCGCATGGACGCCAGGAGCCGCGAGGGGCTCGGGATTTCCACCGGGGACGTGGTGAAGCTCTCCGGGAAGAAGGTGGCCTACGCGCTCGTGTGGCCCTCCCACCCGGACGACGAGGGGCAGGAGATGGTGAGGATAGACGGCATACTCCGCCAGAACGCGGGCTCAGGCCTCGGCGAAAAAGTACGCGTGGGGAAATCCGACGTGAAGGATGCGAAAAAAGTGGTGCTCGCGCCAAGAGAGCCGGTGCGCTTCTACGCAGGCTTCGACCAGTACCTGAAGAGCAAGTTGATTGGGAAGCCCGTGGTGAAGGGGAACATCCTTCCCGTCGGGGTTTTCGGGGCCGCAATCCCGCTCGTGGTGGTCAACACCGCCCCCACAGGAGGCGTAATAATCGGGGAGAAGACAGAAGTAATCCTTAGCGCTGAGGTCGAGGAGGCGGAAACCATAACCGGAATCACTTATGATGACATAGGCGGATTGGGCGAAACAATCCAGAAAATAAGGGAAATGGTCGAGCTTCCGCTCCGGCACCCGGAGCTTTTCGAAAAGCTGGGCATAGAGCCGCCCAAGGGGGTGCTTTTGTACGGCCCGCCGGGAACCGGAAAAACCCTTCTCGCAAAGGCGGTCGCAAACGAGAGCGAAGCCAGCTTCTTCTATATAGGCGGCCCCGAAGTGGTCAGCAAGTTCGTGGGGGAGAGCGAGCAGAGGCTCCGCGAAATATTCAAGCAGGCGCAGGAGAACGCCCCATCCATAGTTTTCATAGACGAGATTGATGCGATTGCGCCCAAGCGCGACGAGGTTACGGGCGAGGTGGAGAGGAGGATGGTGAGCCAGCTCCTCACCACGATGGACGGCCTCAAATCACGGGGGGAAGTGATAGTGATTGCGGCGACGAACCGCGTGGATTCCATAGACCCGGCGCTCAGGAGGCCGGGGAGGTTCGACCGCGAAATAGAAATAGGCGTTCCGGACAGGCAGGGGAGGAAGGAGATACTCCAGATACACACGCGCAACATGCCGCTTATCCAGGACGAGCGTTCCACAGAGCCCGCAAGGCCTTCCGGGGAAGAGAAGAAGGAAGGGAAATCCAAAAACCCCGAGGCGGTGGATCTGGACGAGATTGCCGCGATCACCCACGGGTACACCGGCGCGGACCTTTCCGCGCTCACCAAGGAGGCGGCGATAAAGGCGCTGCGCAGGATCCTCCCCAAAATAAAGATGGAGGAGGAATTCATCCCGCCGGAAGTGCTGGAGGAGCTTAAGGTCACAAAGGATGATTTCTTCACCGCGATGCACGGCATCCAGCCGTCCGCATTGAGGGAGGTTTTCGTCGAGAGGCCCAACGTCCACTGGGACGATGTGGGCGGGCTGGACAGCCTGAAGATGGAGCTCAAGGAGGCGGTGGACCTTCCGCTCAAGAAGCCGGAGGTTTTCGAGAAGATGGGCATCCGCCCGCTCAAGGGGATTTTGCTCTTTGGCGCCCCGGGGACCGGAAAGACGATGCTCGCGAAGGCAGTGGCCACGGAAAGCGAGGCGAACTTCATCGCAATCAACGGCCCGGAGGTGCTGAGCAAGTGGGTGGGCGAGAGCGAAAAGACGCTCCGCGAGCTTTTCCGCAAGGCGAAGCAGGCCGCCCCGTGCATCCTTTTCATCGACGAGCTGGACGGGCTCGCGCCAATCCGCGGGGGCTCCGGGGAAGGGAACATGGTGAGCGAGCGCCTCGTGGACACACTGCTCACGGAAATGGACGGCCTCAAATCAATGAAAAAAGTAATCGTCCTAGGTGCGACCAACCGCCCGGACATCCTGGACAAGGCGCTGATGCGCGCAGGAAGGTTTGATAGGGTAATAGAGATCCCGCTGCCGGACGAGAAGACGAGGATGGAAATATTCAAGGTGCACACCAAAAAAATGCCGCTGAAGGGCGTGGACCTTTCCGAACTCGCGAAGGCGACGGAGGGTTACACCGGCGCGGACATAGAGAACATATGCAGGGAGGCGGGCATGTTCGCGATAAGGCACAACGCGGCGAACGTGACGAAGCAGAACTTCGAGGACGCGATGAAATCCATCTCCCCGCGCATCCAGAAGGCGGACGTGGAGAGGGTGAAGAAGTTCAAGTCCTCCATGACTGAAATGATGTACAGGTGATTGGGATACTTCTGATAAAGGCGGCGCAATTGTTCCTCGGGCTTTTCGCCGTCTCGCTCATCTACTTTGCGATAACGCCGGGGCAGGGGCTTCTCGATCTCGTGAAATTCATCGCACTCTCGCTCGGCATCTCGATAGTTTTCCTCCTGGTTTACCCGAGGATAAGGCAGGTGAGGAAGGGCGACCAGGTGGCCATAACCGGGCCCGTGCAGATACCTTTCGCGTCTCTGCTCGGCTTCACCGCGACCGCGCTTTCCGATGCGGCGATGGGGGAAGAGGTCAAGGTCAAGCTCGGCAGGGGAAGCGAGGCGGTCGGGATGGTGGAATCCTACGAGGGGCTCCTCTCCCCGCCGAAGATAAGGCTCGTTTACGAAGTGAAA
>CAIXOA010000193.1 GCA_903920925.1 uncultured Microcaldota archaeon
CCGATGGCGCTCGCATACCTGTGGCCCGGGACCACCTCCACCAGGTATACGCGGGGCGTGGTCTCTATTATCGCAATGAAGAACCCGAGAAGTGCGAAACCCACGAATGCGGTGAGCGTACTGTGGGTGAATGCGAAAACCAGGGCCGAGGCCGCGAACATGCAATACGCGGTTATCATCATCCTCTTCGCCCCGACCCTGTCCGTGAGGATGCCCATGGGTATGGCCATGGTGGCATAGACCGCGTTGTAGGCGAGATATGCAACGGGAATCATCACCAGGGGAAGCAATTCGCTGCTGCGCAGGATGAAGAACGCTATCCCTATCTGCCCCAGGGAGAACAGCGACGCAACGATTATGAAGTTCCGCATCTCACCGTCGAACAGCCTGTCCCCGCCTCTTATCTTTTCAAGCTCCCTGGAGCTTTCCTTTACGAAAAATATCAGCGCTATGCTGAGCACGGAAGGGACCACCGCGATCATGAAGATTGTCCTGTATATGGAATCCTCGCCCATCCCAGAGAAGAATACCAGGAACAGCGCAGCCAGCAACGGCCCGATGAGCGCGCCGGCCGAATCCATCATCTTCCTGAACCCGAATGCCTTCCCCAGCTGCCGGCCGGGCTCGGACTCCCCTATCATCGCGTCCCGCGGAGGGGTCCTTATCCCCTTGCCGACCCTCTCCACAGTCTTGAGGGCGAAGAACTGCTGCCAGCTGCCGCTGAACGGGAAGAAGCACTTCATCAGGGTGGAGAGCGAGTATCCGAAAAGGACCAGTTTTTTCCTGCTCTTGTACGTATCGGATATCCAGCCCGAGGCGAACCTCATCGTTGCGACGACTATCTCGGAAATCCCTTCGAGCAGGCCGACTACCAGGTAGCTCGCGCCCAGCACGTTGACCAGGAACAGCGGGATTATCGGCTCGAGCATCTCGCTGCTCGCGTCATTGAGCAGGCTGACCGCCCCGAGGAGCTTCGTGTTAGCAGAAAGATGTTCGTCCTTTGGCCTAGCCATGCAATCCCTTTTTTAACCTGACAACCAAATTCAGCCCCATGGTCCGCCTGAGTGAGGAATTGAGGGCAATCCTTAAAAAACCCCTCGGGAAAACCGGCACCCTCGAGCAGGCAATCTCATCGGCAAAGGGGAAGAAAATAATCGCGGTGGGCGACCAGGTGGTGTTCGCCCTGCTTTCAAAGGGGATACGCCCGCACGTTGCGGTCTTCGATTTCAGGACGCTGAGGAATCCGGTCGACATGGCCGTGAGGGCGAGGCTGGAGAAGGAGTATCCGGAT
Source organism: uncultured Microcaldota archaeon (assembly GCA_903920925.1). Taxonomy (GTDB): domain Archaea; phylum Micrarchaeota; class Micrarchaeia; order Anstonellales; family Bilamarchaeaceae; genus CAIXOA01. Next base: position 1,292 of record CAIXOA010000193.1, read on the forward strand.
TCGGACAGGGTCCGCAATCCCGCGGGCGGGATCACAAGGGGCCTCGTGCTGGTTGCGCCAATCCTTGCGAGGGACGGAGGCGCCCTTCTTGTGGAGGGGGAGGAGGACCTTGCCGCGCTGGTTTTCATAAGCATAATGAAAAAGGGCTGCGTGGTAATGTACGGCCAGCCCGGCGAGGGCGTGGTTCTTATTGAGGAAGATAGTGAGGGGAAGAAATTGGCAAAAAAGATTGCAGGGAAGCTCGGTTTAGCTTCCCTTTCCGACAGCCTTTAGGAGCACAAATAGCAGCACTATGCTGACCACCGTGACCACGGCAACATGGGTCCAGTCATTCAGCCCGAGCGGTGGGTTGAGGTGCCAGAAGTAGCCCACTCCCGCGCCTACAACTATCGCTACCATAGCCCGCACGGCATCCATGAAGTCGCCCATGGGGCTTCACCTAGGCCCTTGCCCTTGCGACTACCATGACATCTTCTACGGATTTCACGTTCTTGTAGAGCACGCTCTTTTCCTTCAGGATTTCCTTTCCCTTCGAGGTGGAGAAGGACTCGAGGAGTATCCTCGCGACCTCGCCGCCTTCCATGTCCACAACAAAATCCTGCGCCGTGCCGACGTATTTGCCGCCATCGGTGAAGATTTCCATCCCGTACAGCTTCGACAGCTTGACACTCATTGTTTCACCTTGCGCTCTAGTTACAAGGTAAGAATTTATAAAAACATATCCCGGGCTCAGATGTTCGTTTTGTGGAAGAAGAAAAGCTCCTGCGCCTCCCTGCTTCCGGGCCCTATGCCGAGCGCCTCGTAGATGGAATGCACGCCCATCTTCCCGAGCGGGCACTTGCCCTGCTTCCTGTCCGCGGCCTTCCTCAGCCCGTGCGCCCTCGCCCTGTACTTTTCCTCGCTCGCGGGAAGGGGCTGCCCCGGCCCTCCCACGCACCCGTACGGGCAGTTCATCACTTCCACGAAATGGTATTTCACCCCGTGCTTTATCTCATCAAGCACCTTGTCCAGATTGGTCACCCCATAGATGGAAACCACGTTGAGCTGGTGCTTCCCTATCTGCACGCACAGGTGCTTCACCTGCTCGTCGCCCCTGAACCTCACCTTCTCCGGGCTTTCCCCGCATATGCATGCGAGCGTGCTCAAAAGCGCCTCGGTGATTCCTCCGGTCGCACCGAATATGACTCCGTCCTTGGAGCTGTCCGGCAGGAGCGCGGTGAACTTCCCGTCCCTCACCCTGTTTATGTCCAGCCCTTTTTTCTTAGCCCACATCCCGAGCTCGTGCGTCGTCAGCACGTAATCTATGTATTTTATTCCGGACGGGAGCCGCTCGCGCGTCTCGTATTTCTTCAGCACGCAGGGCATGATGCTCACCATGCAGATTTTTTCAACCGGAACCCCGAGTTTTTTCGCGAGCACGTGCTTCCCGATGCTGCCCGCAATCATGTGGGGCGAGGCGATGGGCGAAACCAGGCGGTAGAGCTCCGGGTGCTTGTTCTTGCAATACAATCTCCAGCCGATGCAGCAGGAGTTGAACACCGGGAAATACTTCTCATCGTCGCGCTCGAGCGCGTGCAGCACTTCCAGCGTCTCCTCGTAAATGTTTACATCAGCGCCGAGGGGGGTGTCCATGACGTGGTCGAAGCCGAGCGCCTGCAGGAGCCCAACGGTTTTGTGGGTAAGGTCCTCTCCAGGTGCGCGCCCGAACTCCTCGCCGATGGAGACGCGCACCGCGGGGGCGATTTGCACAACCATTATCTTCCCGTTCTTTTTCCCGTTCTCTATGGCCGCGAACAGCTCGTCCGGCTTATTGAGGTAAATTTCGTCTTCCATGCATTTCGCGTTTCCCGCATAACTAATATAATGTTTCGTTTCCAATTTTTTGTGTAACCATGGTTACAATAACCCCCCGCCCACACGCCCCCAGATTTTCAGAACGCGAAACGCGAACAGAATGGTATTTAAAGGAATCCGGAGAAACCTTATTATGGGAAATGCTGGTGCAAAGTGGGCAGTGCTAGCCCTACTTCTGTTGCTATCCGTTCCCATCTCTTCCGCACAGTTCACAAGCCCGTGCCCCGGATGCGCCTTCTCCACAATGGACATCTCCGGAGAGAGCACGGAGGATGGCGCCATCATAAGTGCAAATCTTGTCGCCAGCACCGTAGACTACTCCCAACAGAGGAGCCCCCAGGACCTGATCGGAGGCTACATCGGCGCCATGCAGGACCTTCCCAACATCACCCTCACGCAGTCCACGCGCACTGCCCAGACATCCCCAATAGCCGATGCGCAGGTGTTCTTCTACTACAACCAGTTCTCGGTCGATTCCTCAACAGGCCAGCTCACACCCACGCAGATTTCGATAAGCGGCTGCGATCCGGCAACGACCGATGAGGCCGGCACAGCCATATGCACTGTCCCCAAGGAAGTCTTCCAGAACAAGTGCACCAAGATTTTCGCCTCTTACGAGGGGAACCAGACCATGGGCGCGTCCAGCGCCTCCATTACAATCTGCGACAGGAGCGCGGACGCGTTCGCTGCCATGGGAGCGGGGCTCGCCGGCGCGATTCCCCCCGACCAGCCCCTCTGCATAGTCGCGATAATAATCTCCGGCCTCCTTCTCGCCTCGATGTTTTTCAGCGGAAGGAGCCCGCTCTCCCTCCTCGACATAACCACGCCGCTCCTTCCAAAGCCCAAGTCCATCTCGTACAGCGGGCTCAGCTACGGGGTGGGCTACATCCGCATGGGCCGCGAGCTGGAAAACATAAAGAAGCTCGCCAATAGCCGCCTCTCCACGAAATCCGACGAGCTCAGGAAGGAGCTGATGAGGCGCGGCGTCACCAGCAGGGACATGGACGCGCTCCTCGCCCTCGCAAAGGGGGATCCGGCGATGGGCTACCTCGCCCTCCGCGCGCTGAGGGAAGGCAAGACTTTCGCGGAGGCAAGGAAGCTCGCGATGCTCAGGCCCGGCCCGGGAAAGGACGCTGACCTGGAGGCCGCAAAAGCCGCAATGAATTCAATGCAGCGCGGCAAGGCGAAAGACGAAGGCCTCGACACAGTCTCGCTAAGGATAAGCTCCGAACTCAACAAGAAGGAAGTCGGCCTCATCACCGGAAATGTTCCGCCAACCATCATCAAGCTGAGGGATGCCGTGCTCGACAAGAGCCCCCTTCGGGTCCTTCTGCCCGAGAGGATACGGGACCAGATAAAGGTCGGAATCGGCTCGGCATTTTTCGGCGTACGCTCCGCAGCGGCCATCGCCAAGCAGGTATATGTCGTCTTGCCCGCGAAGGCACTTGGCATTCCGTTGGCGCCTCTCAAGGGGGAGGAGAAGAAGGCCCGCGAGTTCTACCTCATGGACATACGCTCCCGCATAGAGCAGCTTTACAAGATCCAGATGTCCGAGGCGAAGGCGAACGCCGCCATGTACCTGGCGCGGAAGCTCCTCGAATCCAAGGGCGTCAGCCTCCAGCTTTCCGAAAAGGAGATGATGCGCCTCGGCGAAATAGAAATACTCAAGCGGATGAACCTGAAGGGGAACGCGGCCGCGGAAGCCGTCGACAGGAAGATACGCGAGATACTCGCAAAAGAAATCACCATGGAGAGTAAGATAGAAATGCTTCGGGCGCTCGCGCGCGCGGAGGGCGCCGCATTCGACCGGAACGGCATCGAGAGCTTCCTGAAGAAGCTCACAACCATAGAGGCAACCGCCGGCCCTTACCGTGACAAGTTCCAGGAACTTCATGAATACCTCAGAACCCTCAACGACAACAACCCCCTTGGCTCCGACAAATTCTATGCGTGGGTGGGCAGGGACAGCATGCGCTACTCGCGCAACGGCCAGCCACAGGACGACACATGGGCATTCCTTTATCTCCGCAGCTATTTCGACCAGAACGAGGCCGGGAAGAAAGCCAATGCGGAAGAGGCCGCGAAGCTCCTCTGGCTGCGCATCGTGAACGAGACCTGGGGCCTCATGCCATCAGCAGACATAAAGGGGCTTCCGGAATCCAACAAGAAGACGATGAGCCAGGCCGAGGCCTACCTCCGCAGCCTCCTGACAAAGGAAGGCCTTGACTTTTTGAATGACACCAAGAACAAGATGAAGAGCATCTTCGAGCTCCTCTACAACCCTCCCCATGGGCTGCCCCTTTTCAGCGCATCCGAGCTCACCCGCGAGTACGGCCCGAACCCCGACCACTGGAAAACAGATGTGCGCGGCTACTGGCGCGTTTACGTCCCCAACTCAGAAACGCTCGGCGATTCCAGGCTCGCTAAGACATCTGTGATGGAGCAGGCATGGAGCGCGGTCAACCGCTCCCACATCGCGCGCAAGCAATCCGTTGATGAAATCGCAAAGGACATGTTGTACAACCGCATCCGCGCCATGGTCGGCTCCAGCCACCCGGACGCCTATTACACCTCCAACCAGGAATTCCGTTTCCTCGCCTCCGCATATGGCGCATACAAGGAGAGGTATGCGCAAATGAATGGAAAGACCGAAGGACAGAAGAAGGATTCCGGCTGGGTTACGGACGACCAGATCAAGCAACTCATAAAGGATGGCGTCTCGCTTGCCGACCTGCAGAAATTCGTATGGCTCAGGACCCGCGAGGGCAGCTACCTCCCGTACACCGAGGGCCGCGAGCTAGCCCTCCGCGTGAGCGACGGCGAAAGGATAATAAACGGAAAGCTCTCCGTGAACGTCGGCGGCCGCTGGACGGAATACAACCCGATGGCGGTCTCCGAGCGCATGCGGAAGGAGAGCATCTCCCTCCCCCAGGACCTTCTCAGGGAACAGCAGGCGCTCCTCGCCGCGATAGAACGGTCCCCCCAGGTGCAGGAAGGCCTCCTGCGCAAGAAGGAAATCAGCCCCGATCTCAAGTCCAACATGCGCCAGTTCGCAGAAAGCCTCGCGGAGTGGTCCAAGGCGGGCAACAGGCAGGACGTTGCCGCCCACATCCTCCTGCGCATGGGCAAGGAGGCCACCGACCTCTCCGCCCTGGAGGCAACCGGCCTCATGTCCATACGCCCCACCAGGGACCTTGAGTACGTGGGCTTCAGGAAAACGCTCCAGAAAATATGGCAGCCGTTCTCCAGGGGATTCGAGAATGCCACGGCCTCCGCATTCCTGCCCCAGATGAAGGACCTTTACGACATGAGCTCCAATTCCGAATACTTCCGCGCGCGCAGCACGGAATTCTCGGCCCGCTATGCGGCCAGCATCGCAGACCCGCGGACCGAGCCTGGCATCAATCCCGAGGTGAGGAAGAACATGGATGACCTAGTGATGGCTCTCTCCCGCTACCGCGCAATCTGGGACGACACGATCACCAGGGACCCCAGAGGAAACTCCTCCTCCGTAGGGTTCCAGCTCAACTTCGCATCCATGTACCACCACGGCCCCGCGCTCCATCCCGACCCCAACTCCGTGATGAAGCAGTTCGGCGGCCGCACCATAAGGCAGACAATGGACGCCATCCGCCTCATGCCCCTTGCCATAAACTGGACAATCGGCGCGCCATTCGTCCTGATGGTGAGGGGGGCGATGACCTCCTGGTACGGCTACCCCAGCAAGCACGACAAGACCTACAATCCGCTCCATCCCTACGAGATGACCGCCTCGCGCACCCTAGAGGGCTTCCGCTCGCTCTTCGACCCCTTCTATTCCGCGCTTGACTTCACATCCGGCAGCTTCAAGAAGGTCGCAGCGCAGCTGCTCTCCCCGCTCCATCCGATCGGTGCAGTCGGCAAGGCATTGCACGTCCCGGACCCGTTCGAGAAGATTGCGGAATCCTCCAGGGTATCCGGCAGCACGGAAACCGGCTTCGTAGGCCGCATCGCCCACTACGCCTCCGAGGTCCTGAAGGGAGACACCATTTCCGGATACGCAAACCCGGATTATTATCTCCCCCATTTTATGGAGAAATCCGCAACCCGCGAATGGCTCAACGGCCCCATGGTAGCCCGGGAATACGGAGGAAGGGCAATCCAGGACGGCATGATAAGGACGCACGAGGACCACGCCTGGATATACAAGAACATGAACGTGATATGGAGCACCAACACGAACCCCGGCGTATCCTACCTGGATTTCCAGTACCAGGTGCAGGCCGACCCGAGGCTGGCCACCCACCTTCTGCAGGGGACCCGCTTCAAATCTTTCTTCTCCCATGACGAGTACATGGAGAAGCAGGCAAACCTCGGCATGGTGCAGAGGGAAACCTCGCCCTACGAGCTGGCCGAGGCGAGGGAGGACGAACTCCGCTTCTACGGGCCAAAAAGCAACAGGATGTGGGGCTTCCTCAACCCGATGACTTTCTTCTACAACAACCCACTCCCGCTCCTTTCCATGTCAACGTTGAGTTTCCTGACCCAGAAGGGCCCGGACAAGCTCCGTGAATGGTCCGCGAAGATGCAGAGGGGCGAGCACGCCCCGTATGCCGACCTCGGCGCACCGCAGAAGACCTTCATGCAGGGCATGCCCGTGGGCACGGCCTCTTCCCAGATAAAATACGACACGCTCCAACTCGCCGAAACAGCGCATGCGGAGACCCTCACCGAGAAATTCATCCGCCGCACCGGCCAGATAGCGTCCGCGGTTTTCACCAACACCCAATTCGTCTCCTGCCAGACCTGCCACTCCCCCATTCCCAGGGGCGGCGACCACTGCCCGGCATGCGCCAGCAGGGCGGTTCCTGCCGTTATGGCAAAGAAAAAGTGGGCCAAATTCGGCCCCTCCGGAGGTACTCCATGAACAAATTCCACATAGCATTCCTGTTTTCCCTTCTGCTCCTTTTCCCGGGCTGCGTAAGCAACGATTATTACGCGCGGGCAACAAGCGGCGAACCGACAAAAATAGATTTCTCCAACCCGGAAGCGGTCTGCCCCACCGGCGACTGCGTCTGCATGACCTGCGGCACCGTCCCCGCGCCCGAACCTTACTCTCTATTCTACAATTTCTCCTATGCAGGCAAGAGCTGCTCATTCCAGCCCTGCACCCAACGCCAGTATCTCGACAGCATTAGCCCCAATCCCAACGGCGAATACATGAACTTCTTCATGCTCGGGCAGGGCGGCTTCGGGGATTTCGGCACCGCCAACCCGTACTGCAACAACTCCCTCCGCATGCCGGTCAAATGGCTCGACACGCAGAACAGCGTTGACGGCCTCTATCCCCTTCCCGACGCGGGGCGCGCCACATGCTTCCTGGAAAAAGGGGACATCCCGGTCTACATCCTTTACAGCGGAGGAAAGTCCGTTGACATTGACCGCGCAGCGGAAATCGCGGCCCTCTTCAACGGCAAGGGCCCCGTGGTGATCACCACCGAGATGGGCTTCGATTCCTCCGACCCCCTCACCCGCTCCGCGGTGGAGGAGCAGGCAAGGCGCATGAAAGCCGCCTGCCCCAACTGCCTCATCGCGCTCGCCCCCCGCCTTGGTGAAAATTCCACGGAGTTCGACGACACCGTCCATGCGCTCGGCAATTCCATAGACCTCTTTGCCTTCGGCATAAACTCCAGGAATTCCACCTCCTGCGATTCCGCCGCCCTCTATTACGAGGGAGTGTCCTATTCCGAGCAGCTCCTTTACAAGTACAAGAAGCCGTCCATCCTCGCCTATGTCCTTTTCGACAAGGGCTGGAACGACGCCCACACCTGCTTATGGGACGATTCCCTGATAGCAAGCGCCTACTCAGACTTCTATACATATGCGCCGGCATTCCCATCCTCCGGCATAATCGGCGTCTCCCTCTATTCCCTCTCCGGAGTCGGCTCTCTTCCATGCGAGGGCTGCGGCCTCGTGGATTCCCTGGGCAATCCCACGCCCGCCCAGGGCGCCTGGTTCTCCCAGTGCCAGCAGGCCTACGCATCCAAGGCGATAATCCCGCTCGTATTCAGCAATGCGCCCGGCACAACGTGCGCCTTCGGCCCGAACGCCTACAGCTACGCGGGCACCAGTTTCTACACGCAGTCCCCGCCTCCGGAGGCGCCCGCAGAAGCCGCCCCTACATTTTACAAGTGCGACGCCTGCGCCGCGACCAGGGAATCCAAAGTGATAAACCTGCATCCCTATAACGCCCCCGGCGACCTCAGCTGCACGATCTACCCCGAGCTTGACTCGTATGCGGACATCCGCGACCTCGACCCCGCATACGTCCGTGCGCACGCATACTGGGAGAGCGGCCTCGACAACTGCAAGGTTGCGTATTCCACCGCCCCATGCGGCCGTGTAACCCGGCTCTATTCAATCTCCGATCCGTCCGGAGCATGCCCCACGCAGACTGCCCCTTCCGGCAAGAACATCTGCGACCTGGGCCTGATGATGATTTTCGCCACCCCACGGGACACATGGGACGGAATAGAATTCATGCCCTTCATGATGCAGGCAGGAGGCCAGCTAGACCAGGCAATCTCCTGCGCCCCTGACGGAGATTTCAACCCGTTCAACCCCGCCAACAACGCCTGCGTGGGCACATACGAGATGAGCAACGACCTGAAGAGCGCGAAGAGCGTGGTCGCCTCCCACGAGTCCGACCTTGGCCTCACCCAGATAAAAAGCACCTACGGCGAGGACGAATACGAGACCGACAAGGGCCTGATAACCCTGTTCATAGAGCGCTTTTACTTTGACGGGAGCATATGGACAAGATACGGAAGCGGCTGGCTGGACAAATTCCGCGAATACTCCAAGATAGATGATTCCTACTGCAGCGGCCACAAGGACCATCCCTGCTGCGCAGGCGGGCATGTCAACGCGTGCTGCGGCAAGCCGGATTTCATCAATTTCGTGGCCAACGAGAACTGCGTCGACCTCAGCACGCCCGGCGCATCCCCCGGCGACAGGCAGTCCATCATCAATGCGCGCAAAATTCTCCAACTCTACATGGGCGTCCGTGAAAAATGCGGCATATGCGATGAAAAGCAATGGGAGGACAACCTCAACGCCTGGGCGGAGTCCAGCACGCCTTCCGCAGGAGGGTAATCCCCTCAGTGTTTGTGCCCGTCCAGCCTTTTCTTCCAATAATAATAAGTCCTTCTTGACATCCCGAGCGCATCCAGCCTCTCCTTTTCCCCCCTCATCTCCTTCAGGACGCCGAGGAATTCCTTCTCGTCGAACTCCCTCGGCCTGCCCCTCTTCCCGTCCCTCACTTCCACATTCACGCTTCTCCTGAGGCTCTCCATGACCTTTTCCGGCACGGTCTTCGCAATGCCGCTGTTCATGCAGACCTTCTTCGCCCTGGTCGCATCCAGCAGGAGCGCGAACACCTTCACGCTCGGCTTGGTCTTTATGAAGAACTCCTCGCCCCTGGGGTGGGCCAGTATGGTATCCAGCATCTCCTTCCTGCTCCCCCTGAGCTCAATCGCCCTTGATTCTTCTGACAAATTCTGCACCACGTTTTCCCTCTTTGAAATTTTTGAACACTTCAAATGCGCCCCGCGCCTTCCCCTCGTCCAATCCGATGTATTCCGAAACCCACTTCGCATCCTTTCCGCTCCCCTCCAGCAGGACCGCCGCCCCCAGCTCCTTGCCTCCGAGCGGCACGCTTCCTTCCAGCCCGAGCTTCCTCTGGAGTATGGACCTCGCAGGCACCCCTTCCTCTTCCATGTAAGAAAAGAGCATAAGGTGGCTCTCGCCCGGCGTAACCGCCAGCGAGGGGTAAAGGTTCTCCTTCCTCCTCCCTTCCTCGTTATTCGTAAGGTAAAACTTGAATATCGGCGACAGGAGCAGCAGCGCCGCCCTCCTCTGCGTCTCCTCCCTCCGCTTTCGCCTCCTCGCCATGATTTCTTTCTTGATCCCCTCCTTCATCACGAACTCGCTGTCCTTCCTCGCGAGGAACCCCCTCTTCGCCAGCTCGGCCTTCACCTCCACGAACCCCTCCACAAGGTCCATCCGCACGTCCGGCCTTATCCCGAAATTCTTCAGCATTGAATTGTATTCGCCCACCTCCCCCTCCGCGCCCTCCATGCCCCTGCCCACGCTCTTCGCCGCATAATGCACTATCGAAGAAAGCAATGAGATGCGGACTCCCTTCGAGGAAATTATCGGGACCCTCCTGAACCCGGGCCTTGTCGTGACCACTTCCGCGCCCACCCCGAACATTTTCGAGACCTTCAGTTCCAGGTTCTCGCTGTCCGAGACCTGCACCGTTTCCGTCTCGCCGTTGAACTTTACCTTTGCCAGGAAGCACCCCTTCTTCTCGCTGGCCTGCTCCACCCTGTCCGAGAGCTCCCTGTACGCGATGATGCCGTCTTCCCCCGCATCCATGAGCAGCCTTATGTGGTTCCCGTCCAGGGGAAGGTGGTCCGCGATGTCCGAGTACCCCATCTTCAGGAACCCCTTCGCCACCCGATGCGCATCCAATGCGATGCTCACCCTCGCCAGGCTGTATTTCTTCAGATTAGCTATATACCTAAAGTAACCCATCTGCTTCTTCAAATCCGCCCAGTCCGCCTCGCTCAGCTCGTCCGCCTCGTCCACGGTCCTCTGCACAAGGCCCCTGAACGGGCTGTTGAAGCCCGCATCGCCCATCTTCTCCTTCAGCATCTCCAGGTCGGAGATGTTCCCTTCCTCATATGAGTTTATCCCCTTCAGCAGCTCGTTCGCCCTCTGCACGTAGGCCATCGAGGGCAGCGCTTCAAGGTCTTTTTCGCTTATCACGGCAACCACTGTTTTTTCGATATCTTCTCACGCACATATTCCCCTACGAACGTAAGCCTCTCCCCCTGGAGGGCATCCTGCTCAATCTTCTTCTTGCTTTTTAGGACTTTCTGCAGCTCCACCACCCATTCCTTGTGCCTGTTTATCCACGGGTAGCCGAGCATCTCCTCCGCCCTTTTTAGGTCAATCTCTTTTGCGTTAATCGTCAATTTTTTCAAAAAATCATATTTCTCTATATCCGCCATCGTCACTCCCAAAAATCTCGACTCCGGGATGGAGAAATCCCGCCCTAGGTAGGCCAAATTCATGCTCCCCGTCTTTATTGTCCAGTAGATGTACCATCCCCAGGCATCGCAGTCCGTCATCACGTAGACCGGCAGCTTCTTGTCCGCCAATTTCCTCAGGAGCCTCCTCGTCCCCCTGCTCGCCTGCCCTTTCGGGGTCACGAGCACGCAGTTTTCTTTTTTCCAGAACCTGTCCTCGTTGAGCCTCTGCCAGAGCGCGTCCTTCTCCACCACGAGCACGTAGTCCGCCTCCACTTCGACAAATTCCATGCCGTTGTCCACGTCGCTCGGAATCATCCAGCCGCTCCTCCCCTGCTTCGCGCAATCAATAGTAGTTTCCTCGCCCGCGAAATTGTCCTTCACCACCATCGGCCCGGCCACCACCCCCTTCCTGTCCGTGGTCAGGTGCAAATCTTCCCGTTTTATTCCCAGGGACACTTCAAGGTCCTCAATCAGCACGTTGCTCTCGCTCTGCTCCTCGAACAGGCTCTCGTCCACATCTTCGCCCAGGCTGAATTTCAATTGATAATACAAACCCCTGATGCTCGTATGCAAATTCTCGGAAATGAACTTCTTCGTCTTGTTCGCCACCGCGACCGTCTGCATGAAGGTCCTCGCCTGGCTCACGTTCAGGAACGTCCTCTCCTCCTTTTTGCTCCCCAGTTGCAGGTACCCGAGCCCTTCCTGGAACTCCACGTTCCCCCTGCTTCTCAACGGCGTCTCGAACGTAGGCGATTTCCCTTCCCTCACCTGGCTGAGCATGCTCTTCCCGAGCCCTTCCAGCTTCTCCATCGCCTTTTTCTCGCTCATATGAACCAAACCTCACTTTGCCTTTGCGCCCATATATCGGGCTTAAAGGCAAACGCATACATCTGTATCGCTTCGCGATAACTAGCAGAAACTCCCGTTTCCGCTATCGCTGCGGTTTGCTTCATCCTTCCGCCTCTTCCTTCCCGTTCAGGGTCTCTTGTTTGCCCTTTCCCTTGTCAACGTCATCCGTTTTCTCTTCCGCCCCCTCTTTGGCCGGCTCCACGGCTTCAGCATCCTTTCCCGTTTTCTCTTCCGAGCCCTCTTCCCCAGCCACGCTCTCCCCAACCGAATATTTCCCCTCCACCAATTTTAGCAGTTTCTCCTTGAGTTTTTCGCTCTCCCCCTTCTTCCCGCAAAGCTCCGCAAGGTCCCGCGACAGCTGCCCCACATACCTCAGGATTGCGGTCCTCTTGCTCACCATCTCCTTTGCCTTCCTCTTCCCAGAGAGGTGCCTGTCCAATCCGCGCGCCGCCTCCATCACCGCATTCTTGATTTCGTCCACCACTTCCTCCTCATCCGAGATGGACTGCTTCCCCGCGGAAGTATACGGCACATGCACCGACGCAAAATGCACAAAAATGCTCAGCGGCTCCTCGTCCAGGTTCTTTATCCCGTACCTCTTCCAGTCCACGCTCTTTATCGTCTGCGTGATTGCGCACCCTCCGGCATCAAAGAGCAACGGCGCCCGATTCGCAAACCTCAAAATCTCCCCGTTCGCCCCCTTTCCGTTATACGCGAGCCCAACTTCCACCACGAAGGGTATCCCCCCGCGGTAGATTTTCGGCGCCCTCTCCGTCACCTGCATAAATTCAGGGCTAATTACATTAGTAAGCGAACTCGTGATCTGCTTCGTCCCTATGGGAACCACGCTGTCCGTCGCCGGCGCAATCCACTTTATCTTCCTGAAGCCCGCAACCAGCTTCTCCGCGTCCTCCCAGCTCATCGCCGAAGGCTTCTTCCCCAAATCCACCTCCGGCACCGCCTCCTGCAGGTCCTTTATCTTGTTCAAGGTGACGCGGGTGAACTCCTCCTGCAAAAATGAGGATATCTTCTGGTAGGGCGCTCCCCTCGCCTTCTCAATCAAATCATGCGCACTAATGCCCAGGGGATGCGGCTTCACTTCCACCGGCTTCGGGGGAAGCTCGTCCACCGATCTCGGGAACACGAACCTCTCCCCCTCCGGCGAATTATAGATGATGGTCGCATGGGGATTCGCAATCGCCGTCCTCCTCAGGTACTCATAAATCCCATAGGCGCTCTTGTCGTGCTTCACTTCCCCGAATACCCCCTCCACATCCAGCCCGCTTTTCCCCTCCTCCGCAGGCCCCTCTGAAATCATGTTGATGAGCGGCTTGTTGTTCTTGAAATCCATGCCTATCTCGCACTCTATTTTTCTTCCCTCGTGCGAGGAGATGACCTTTATCGGCTTCCC
>CAIXOA010000194.1 GCA_903920925.1 uncultured Microcaldota archaeon
GAATTCCGGGTGGACTTTCCTCAATTCTTCTAACATCTCTAAGGCTAATTCGCGGATGGTGAAGTGCGCGAAGGGGGCGCTCCTGAGCCTGATGAAGGTGGCGAGCTCGCGGAGGTTCATTGTCGCGAGGACGCGGCGGTAATGCGCATTCGTGGCGATGTAGCCGGCTGCGAAGGGATGGGATTTCTCTATCCTTGAGAAGCATTCCGCGCTCTCCTTCATCGCCTCGGTGAAATCCTTTTTCATTCCGCATTTTTCCATATCCTCGGGAATTCTATAGCCTAGGGAAATTGTGGGCTCCTGGGCGCTTATCGTCATCATCCTGTGGCGCTTGAACTCGTAATAGGCGCCCTGGTCCATGAGCAGGTCGAAAGTGTAGGCCACGTGCTCGAATTCGCGGACGGGCTTGAGGCCCTCGGGGAAGCGGGCGGTGACGGATTTGAAAATATCCATCGGACCGGATGGTTTGGAGGATTTCACCTGCCTGAGCGCGTCTTCGTAGGAAAGGCCGCTCCAGCGGTAGAGGATGGAGGCGGAGAGGCTTTCCAGCGCGTCCTTGTCATAATTGACGAGGCGGGCATGCCTGCTGCTGGCCGGAGAAGAGAAGGGAAGGAACTGCTTCCTCGCCTCGTTCTGGAAATCTATGAGCGCGGGGTTCTCATCTGCCCGCTTCAGGAGGGTGGGGAGGACTTCCCTTCCCGCGTTCCGGAGCATCGCCCCTGCCTCCCTCACTTCCGCAAGAGGGCTGGAGAGCATCTTTACCAGGGCGTATTCAAGGGCGCGGGCGTTCATGGTGATGCCCACGTTCGCGAGGGTGGAATTGGGGAGGAGGAAGCGGGCGGAGTCCATCGCCATTGTCTTCAGTTTTATTTCGTGGGCTTTTTCCTTTCCTGGCTCGGGCTTGGATCGGGAAGAATGGTAATCCACTAATGCGGAAATGGATTTTTCATAAGTGGAGAAAAGGGAGTTTAATGCTTCCTTGTAATCGCGCTCCTGCGGGGTCCCCCTTATTTCCTCGGGGAGATGGGTGTGCTCCTTGTCCAGCTGCTGGTAGCGGGTGGACTTCTCCGTATAGGAGCCGAGGCGGTTGGATTCGATGCATTCCACCGCCAAACGGGAGATGTTCTCCGCGGCGAGGTGGGCGACCGCGTGCTCCGCGACGCTGGAGTGGCCGTAGCCGACAACCCACTTCTCGTGGAATTTGGAGGAGGATTCGGCATTGAGCTCGGCTGCGATTTTGTCGAATGGCTCGGGGGAGCGGCTGGTCTTCGCGAATGCGACAGCGGTTATTTCCTCGGGGATTTCCTTGAGGGGGTAGATGCGCATTTCCGGCATGGAATCACTTCAGTGCGAAATCCCTTGCGAACTTTCCGGAAGGGAAAACCAGCCCGGAGGCGCAGCGGACCGGCAAATCGAGCTGGTTCGCGACCTTCATCGCCTCGGTGAGCGGAAGGGTGACCTTTTTCTCCGGCACAAGCACCGGGATTTCCCCGAATGCGGTTTTCTCCTTTGTGACTTTGAACTTATGAAGCTGGAGCATCCCCGCGATGCGGACTTCGGCTTCCGTGGAGCCTTTTTTCACTATCTTCATGTTCATTTTTTTACCTCCGCGAATGCGAGCTTTCTCTTGTGCTTTCTTATTGTTACCGGGGTTTTTTCCTTCAATTGGAACAATTGCTGGCCGTCTATGAGGAGGTGGGATGGCTCCTCCGTGCTCACCTTTATTTCGCGCTGGGCGCTGATTATAATCGGGTCGAATGCGCGCTTGAAAGGCGCGAGGGGGACGATCTCTATCGCCTCCAATGATTCGTCCATCGCGGCCCCTCCTGCGGAATACGCATATGCGGTGGAGCCCGTGGGGGTGGAGACGATGAGGCCGTCGCCTGGAAAGATGCTTTCGCTTCCCCCTATGTCCACGGAAACGTGGAGCATGTTGTGGTCCCTGGAAAGGAAGGCGGCGTCGTTTATTGCGAAGGCGATTTCCTTGCCCCCCATGGAAACGGAGAGGAGGATGCGCTCCTCGGCCCTTGGGTTTTTGAGGAAGGATTCGAGCCTCGGCTTCCAGGTGTCCGCGTGCGACTGGCAGATGTGGCTGCGCTCGCTGCCTATCCCGAAAATGGCTCCCTCCAGGTCATTCTTGTAATAGAGGATGGTGCCGTCCCCGCCTATCACGATTGTGAGGTCTGCGCCGTTCTGGACCTCCTGCGCCTTGGCGGATTTCAGGAAGGCGGAGACTTCCTTCGCAGTTTTTACTGCCCATTCCTTTGTTTTGTTGCAGAGAACTTTTGCTTTCATTTCATTACCTTCGGGTGGCTGCCGGCCCTGCCGGAGCCAGAATGGATTTCTGGGGTTAGGAATAAAAACGAAACTGGAAGGGGTTTTTATTTTCTTCTGTGGGCATATTAGGAATACGCCTCACCACGCGTAAGGAGTACGAGCGAAGAGTGGCGAAGTGAAGTTGAAGGGGGTTATGATTACCATAAAGAGAAGGGGGGACGCTCCCCCCTTCCTCTTTGAGCGGCCGTAGTCTAGCGGTAGGATTTTGGCCTTCCAAGCCAACGACCCGGGTTCAAATCCCGGCGGCCGCA
>CAIXOA010000195.1 GCA_903920925.1 uncultured Microcaldota archaeon
ATTCCACTATATCCTGGCCCTCGTGGACATCGGTCCAGACGATTTCCGCGTTCTCCGGGTTGTCCGGGGACTGCTGGACGCGGTTGCCCGCGGGTGCGCCGTCCACCTTCACGCTGTTCACATGGATGTTGGAAAGCTGCTCATAATCCTGGATGCGGATGGAGCGGTAGCCCTCGTGCTGGGTCATCTGCGAGATGTCCTCCGCGGTGATGGTGAAGGTTATTGTCTCCTTTACGTGGAGGGCGCCATTTGTTTGGACAGTTGCATCTGTGAGGTAATTGTCTATGGTAAACGAAAATGCGGATGCGCAAAGAATCAGAAAAGCAAACGCAAGAATGCCTTTTCCCATGCCGGGAATTGGGGAAACAGGGAATAAAAAGGAATTGGTCGAATTATGAGCGGTGGAAAAATGGGATTGATGGACTTTACAAAAGGGAGCGTTAGTGTGAGCACGGACAAATATGCATACGCCATGGGCGAGAAGGTGGTGGCGACCGTGAGGCTGAACGTGAACACGCAGTTCGAGATGAGGGGCTTCAAGGCGAGGCTGAACGCCTTCAGGATGGTGACGAGAAGCCAGGGGATTGGCCGAAGCAGGCGCAGCCACACGGAAAAGGAGATACTATTTACGGACGAGGCGGAGCTGGAGAAACCCGGCACACTTAAGGAGAGCGCGGAGTATAACGTGAATTTCAATGTCCCGAAAAATCCGGATCTGGTCTCGAGGCCGGGCTTCCTGGGATTCATAGGCGGGACGAAGATGGAGTGGGAGGTGGAGGCCAAGGTGGACATAGAGGGCGGCCTCGACATAAACGCCTCGAAAAAAATAAGCGTGGGCGAGTGAGGCGGAGGCCCTCAACAACCTCGTACTGGACATGATACACGGGCACGCGGGCGGTGAGAAGAAAGCGAAAAAGAAATAGTTTATTCGTATTCCGTCAAATCCTTCCTGAGCTTTGCGAGCTCCTCGTGGATTGCGGGCTTCTTGTGAAGCGGGTCCATCCTCACAAGCTGCTCAAGCTCCGCTATCCTGTTTTTTATGTTTGTCTTCATGCGGCCGAGGTCCTTTTTGGTCTTTCCCATTATGAACACCTGGAGAGGTATCAGCTGAACGGTTTAAAATATTGATTTTCGAGTGGAAAACCATGGCAAGAACGAAAAGAGGCATGGGGATGAATTTCAAGCTGCTTTTCGCTTGCATATTCGTGTGCGCGCTTGCGGCGGCAATCGGGGGTTTCTTCACCGCGGATGCGATAGGCTCATGGTATGCCGGGCTGCAGAAGCCGGCGCTAAACCCTCCGAACTGGGTTTTCGGCCCGGTTTGGGCGGCCCTCTACCTGCTCATGGGGATTTCCCTTTATATGGTGCTTAAGAACGGGGTTTTGAAGGCGAGGAGGGCGATTGGGATATTTTCCCTCCAGCTTATCCTGAACGTGCTGTGGAGCTTCGCGTTCTTCTGGATGCACTCCCCGTTTCTCGGAATCATGGTGATTGTGGCGCTCTGGGCTTCCATACTTTACACCATTATCGAGTTCAGGAAGGTCTCGGAAACAGCATGGCTGCTGCTGATTCCATACATACTTTGGGTGAGCTTCGCGGCCGTGCTTAACTACCAGATAATGATATTGAACCCTTAGATGGATTAGGGTTTGGGCGGGCCCTTCTTTTCCAGTTCCCTCTTCGCGTCCGAGCCTATCCATCTTGCGGCCTTGTCCTTGCCGGAGGAGAGCTTTTTGGAAAGGGCTAGGGCTTTTTCGTAATTCTCCCTTGTGCCGGATTTTCCAATGTGGCGCAGCGCCCAATTGACCGCTTTTCTTACGAAATTCCTTTCATCCGTGCTCTCCCTTTCTATGGCGGAGAGGAATTTATCTGCAACCTTTGGGTCTAGTTTTTGCTTTTCGCGCCAGGAGATTACCGCCATCAATGAAAAACCGGCGCGCTTCCTCCATTGTTCTTTGGAATGGGAGTATTCCAGCGCCTTTTCACTTGCGCCTTCCATATTTCCGAGCAAGTTCATGCAGAGCTGGTCCACCTCCGCCCAGTTCTGGCAGCCATCTATCCATTTTTCAACGGTTTTCCAGCCGATGGATGGGCCGGCGAGCATGGTTGCGAGCAATTTGGTTTCATGCGCCCCATGCGCCCACAGTTTCACTGCGAGGGCATTGCGCTCTTTTTCTTCCTTCACTTCCTTGCGGATTTGCCTGGCAAGATTCCGGACGAAAGGTACTCCGGTTCCGTACGCTTTTTCCGCGTTGATGGCGAAGCGCTCCATCCCCTCCTTGTTGGATGGGTTTGCGTTCTTTTCGAATGCCCGGATTATTGCATTGAAATCCATGGGAAAAATTCAAAGGAGAGGATTTAAACCCTTTATGGAAAAAACCGACTGATGCTCAAGGAGATAAACGCCGCTCTCCCGGTTATTGTGGCGCTGCTCGTGGTTTCGGGCATGCTCATCAGCCTGGTTACGATAATGCTGCCATATGCCGTAGGAAAAGACGTGGGGCTGGAGGAGCTGGACAAGATGCAAAGGATAAGCTCCTTCTCGGTGGAAGGGCTTCCGCCCAGCGCGGCCCCGGACGATTCCCCTTATGTTGCAGCACTCACGGTGAGGGCCCCGCCCCTGAAAGAGGCGGATTCGGTGAAACTGAGGATATTCGGCGAAGGGAAGGAACTGGACGAGATAGACTGCCTGGAGGAAATGGAAAACCAGGCGGGGATTACGCAACTTGAGTGCAACGCCTCAATTCCCTACAATTACCGGAATTCGGAAGGGTACAAGGTCTATGCGGTCCTGGAAAGCGGGGAGACCGAGTATGCGTCCGGGCCCCTCACATTGCAGGCGGACTGGAGCGAATACGAGAAGAACTTCTGGAGTTTCTCCGGGAACACCGAAATCTGCCTTTTCGGGGTGTTCCTGCTGATTGTAATGCCCGCGGGGATTGCGGCATTCCTGGTGGCGTCCCGGACGAAGCACGAGGAGGCGTATCCGGGAGAGTATTCCCTGGCGACGCTTTTCTCGCCTTTCGCGATAAAGAGAAAAATCGGGGAGAAGCTGCATGCAGCCGTGGTTTCCCCGTATTTTTGGAGCCTGGAGATGCTCGGGATACTCATAATTCTGGTGTACATGGCGCTCGCGGCCGAGGCGTGGAAGTCATGGACCGCGCTGGCCGCTTTTGTGATTTCCGGGATGGTCGCTTTCGTGGTGCCGTTCCTCTGGTGCCTCTTCTGGTGGTATGCTGACTTCAGGGAACGGGAGCCGCTCCGGGTGCTGGTCACCCTGTTCCTGTGGGGGATGCTCGCGGCGCTGATGGCCATCGGGATAAATTCTGTAATGGGATTGCTGTTCGGGCTGGCCGGGCTGGGTTTTTTCACCGCGTTCTTTGTCGCGCCGCCGGTCGAGGAATTCTTCAAGGGGAGCGGGCTGCTGATTTTCGCGAACCACCACGAGTTCAATTCCATAGAGGACGGGATCGTGTTCGGTTTTACGATCGGGATGGGGTTCGCGTTCATAGAGAACTGGATTTATCTATTGGACAATCCGATGGGCGCGAACATGCTCTCGTGGCTGGGGCTCTTCTTGGTGAGGTCCATAATGTTCTCCGCGAACCACGGATTATATACGGCTATTACGGGCGCGGTGGTCGGATACCTCATTGAGAAGAAATTCGCATATCCTGCGCTGGGAATCCTCATCGGCGTGCCGATTGCGGCGTTCTTCCACGCGATGCACAATTCAGGCGAGATGATAATGGCAATCCTCGGGGGAGGCGGCGCGCTGCTCTACTGCTGCATATTCATCCCGCTGTTCGATTACGGCGGGCTTGTGCTGCTGGGCATCCTTTTCCTGAGGGCGGTTCTCGGGAAGAAATGAAACGTATTTAAGCAGGACCGGGCATAGTTTATTGGGGATAGGATATGGCATTTGACCTGCTTTGGTTTGTGGCTGGAATTGTTGCGATAGTAATAATTGCGATGAGCATACGGATAGTGAGGCCCGTGGAAAAGGGTGTGGTGGAGAGGTTCGGCAAGTACAGCCACACTTCGGAAGCGGGCATAAGCTTCATCATTCCGTTCGTGGACAGGATGATAACGGTCAACACGACCGAGCGGATGATAGACGTGGGTTCGCAGAACGTAATCACGAAGGACAAATTGAACGCGATTGTGGATGCGGTAGTCTATTACAGGATACAGAACGTCGAGAATTCCCTCTACCAGGTGAACGATGTGAAGAGCC
>CAIXOA010000196.1 GCA_903920925.1 uncultured Microcaldota archaeon
CCGACTACGGTTGGGAATAGTTCATGGAATATCTGCAATAACGCGGTGCTTTTTTGAATCTCTTTCTCCACGACCTTTATGCCAACCTTGCCTATGCTGATGTTCTCGGCAAGGCAAAGCCTTACGAGAGTGTAAGAATCCACCACTCGGCTTAACATTTTCTTGTCTTCTTCGGTTCTTGGTGTGAAACTCTCAAAATAAGGAACGAGCGGCAGGTCGAGGAGCACGTTCGTATCCATGCTGATTGTATTTATTTTCCGCGGCTGGTCGAACTTCATGAGATAAATTCCTAACATAGGATTTATAAGTCAGACCAACCTTTGTTTCCACTAATCCTGTTCTTTCCTCTCGTCCGGGGCGCCGTAAATCATCTTCCTTCTCTCGCGCTTAACCTGCTTGCCGCGGCGGGATTCGCGGCGCTGTGCGCTTTCGGCATACTCAAGGTAAGGGTCTTTTTCCATAGGCTGCGTTTCAACGGAAGGCCTGGCTTCCGGGCGGCTTTCGGCTTCCGGTGCCGGATGGGGAATTCTCTCCGCCGCGGAAGGAACTGCTACCCCGACCGGAGACGGGCTCCAGTTGATGTACATGGGCTCCTTCACGCCCTCGATGTCTATGAGCATCCATCTTTCCTTCACGAGGAGCTTCTTCTTCAGCACGGTGTATGCCGCCTCCATGGAAAGGGCGCGGGCGTTCGAGCTCACGACCAGAACCTTGTATTCCGCGGTGGTTGCGTTCATGTAGGTGATGGTGTCGAAAAAGTCCTTCCTTCCACCGAACTCTATCCTCAGGATGGCGGAGATTCTTTCTCCCTTGAAGAAAAGGGTTTTGTCCTCCCGCTTCACCTCAAAGCCCTTGGCTTTCGCTAATGATTCGTAGGAAGCGAGGAGGGACTCGAGGAGATCCTTATCCGGCTTCTTGATTTGGAGTATGTCTGTGAATATGCTCACAGTGGCATATTGGCCAGCTAGCAATTATAAAGGTTTAGACGGAAAACAGGCGTATGGGGTTCTCCGGGGAACAACGCAAAAAGCTTCTTCTCATTGCGCGGAAGGCAATAGAGTATTATGCGGAAAAAGGCGAGGAGCCCGGCGCACTGAAGGAAGTGGATATCGGCGAGTTTGGCATGGCGCGTGGAGTTTTTGTTACGTTGAAGGAGAACGGGGAACTGCGCGGATGCATAGGCTTTCCATTGCCGATAATGCCCCTTGGAAAAGCGATTGTGAAAGCGGCGATTGCCGCGGCTTTTGAGGACCCGAGGTTTTCTTCCGTTCGGAAAGAGGAGATAAAAAATCTGGAGATGGAGATTAGCGTGCTCACCGTTCCCGAGCTTGTGAAGGCCTCGAAGCCCGAGGAATACCTGAAGAAGGTGAAAATCGGGCGTGACGGCCTCATAATAGATCATATGGGATACTCGGGGCTCCTTTTGCCCCAGGTGCCCGTTGAAGAGAAGTGGACCGTGGAGGAATACCTCGATTACCTCTGCATGAAGGCGGGGCTCCCCCAGAAGACGTGGAGGGAGAGGCCCGTGGTGATAAAAGCCTTCCAGGCCGAGATAATCCATTAGGTAATTTTCATGAGGATCAAGACGATACAGAAGGAAAGCGGGACCTACGTCCGCCTGCCGGACGATTTCAGGAAGGCGGAGGATCTGGAGCTCTTCATGCTCCGGGACGGCTACTATTTGCTCTCCCTTCCGCTCGGCGCCGCCGTGAAAACAAGGATGGATGGAAAGGGGGCCGCGGAGCCGGAAGCGAAGGCAAAGGCTCCGGAACCTGCGGTTGCGGAGGAGGACGCGAAGGGCCTCACCCAATCCGAGAACAGGGTGCTGGAGAAGCTTGCCTCCATACGGTTCGAAAAGAGGACGGGCACATCCATAAGGGAGGATTTCAGCAGGCAGGACAGGGAGGCGCTCCTTTCCCTGGAGAAGAAGGGCGCGGTCACTGTCATAAAGAGCAAGAAATACCCTGACGGCGTATACAACATACAGAGCGAGTTCTATCCCTCGCCGAAAAAGGATGCGGGGCCCGAGAAGAGCGCTTCTGAATTGGAGAGGCAGCTTTTCCGGGACGGCTACATAATACTCCAGGACTCCAACGCCGCGCAGAGGCTCTCGGAAGTGCTGCAGAAGCAGAAGAACGCGATTACGGGCGTGAAGGGCTTTGATGGAAAATATTATGTTGTAACGCGGGCGCACATGGAGCGCGTGCGGAAGGTGCTCGCGCACTGGCGCGGGGACTACGTGGACCCAAGGGCGCTTGCGGCCAAATTCGGCATCCACCCGGACGCGGTGAAGGCGGTGCTGAAAATCCTTGCGGAAGGGGGCGAATACACCGAGAAGGGGGAGGTTTTCATAAAGGTGGAATGAGTGGCTGCGATAAGGGATGCGATTCACGGGAACATCACGCTGAACGGGCTGGAGGAGAGGATAATAGACAGCGCGGAATTCCAGAGGCTCCGCAGGATAAAGCAGCTCGCGCTCACATACATGGTTTATCCCGGGGCGGTGCACACGCGGTTCGAGCATTCTTTGGGGACCATGCACCTCGCCTCCTCCATCTGCGATGTGCTCGGGATTGAGGGGGATGAAAAGGAGAAAATCAGGCTCCGTGCGCTCCTCCACGACCTGGGGCATGTCGCATTCTCGCACGAGAGCGAGTATGTGCTGCACGAAGTGCTCGGAGACCATGAAAAGGTCGGGGAGAGGAAAATAATGGGCGGGGAGCTGGGGAAGATGATCGGGGAAAATTATCCGGCCGGGGAAATATTCTCGAAGAAAGGCGGAATAGGGGGCGAAATAATCTCCTGCGACATCGGCGCGGACAGGATGGATTACCTGAAGAGGGACGCGCACCACATAGGGGTTGCATACGGGATAATCGACACCGACAGGGTTATCCACACGATGGCGGACGGGAACGGGAAGATATGCATAGAGCGCGGCGGGCTGGAGGCCGCGGAATCGCTTTTGATCGGGAGGTTCCTCATGTTCTCGACGGTGTACCTGCACAAGACCGTGCGCATAGCGTCCGCGATGCTAAACCGCGCCATAAGGCGGGCGGTGGATTCCGGGGCGCTCAGGCACGAGGATTTCCTGGACGCGGGGGACGAGGAGATATTGCTTTCCCTGCGGGGAATTAAGGAGAGCGCGGAATATGCGGGCGCGATAATCAACAGGCGGTTCTACAAGCAGGCGTTCGTGGCGAGCGACCTCCATCCGCTTCTGGAAAACCCCGCGCATGCCGAGGAGGAGCTTTCCAAAAAGTGCGGCTGCGACATAATGATAGGGATGCCCAACATCCCGGCACAGCCCTCGGGGTTCATGGTGAGGGGAAAGGACGGGATGGCCAGCATATTCGAGGCTTCGGAGCTGGTCTCGGCGCTGCTCGCAGCGGAGGAGAGGAGGAGGAACGCCATAATCGCATGCCCGGAAAAGTACCGGGAAGAAGTGGGAAAGAAGGCGGAAAAATACTTCTCCAAGTAGGGCTACTGGATCAGGTAGCCTGCTATCTGTATCACGGCCACGAGGATGGCGACCGCGATTATGAAGGAGCGCGGGTCCATCTTGATGCCGCTCAGTTCCATGTCCGAGCTCAGCCCGACTATCCCGGCCGAGGTCATGGGCATGGAAAGGTTTGTCCTCTTTAGGCTCATGGGATAGATTAGGGTGGGAAAGGTTAAAAAGCCTTGAGAGCGCCAATCCGCCCATGGAAGTGGGCAAGGCAGTCGGGGAGAAGAAGCCGTCTTCCATACTCAGCCTCATACACATGGGGCTGGATTCCTACGATGACATATTTTCGGATTTCGACCCCTCCCCCTATTCCGAAAGGCTCCTCTCCGAGGACTTCATATCGGAGGCGAAGAGGAGGTACGCGGAAACGAAAAAGGGCGGGCTTGAGCTGAGGTTCTCCCTGCCCGGGAAGCTCCGCTCCCAGAAGACCGAGGCCCTCATCAAGAGGAGGCTCAAGCAGTATTTCCAGATGAAGGTGAAGGATTCTGAGGACGAGATAGGGAAGAGCAGGGCCAGGGGCGCGATGTATTTCGCCGCGGGGTTCATCGTGCTGCTTTCCGTAGCCTTGGTGCCCGGGGTGGAGGCGCTGAGGGGCGCCTCGCATTTCCTTGAGATACTTCTCGTGCCAATAGGATGGTTCGGGATGTTTGACGGCGTCGAGCTTCTCATTGAGGCCCCGCGGAAATTCGAGAAGGAGATAAACTTCAACAGGAAGCTCTCCGAGGCAAATTACACCTTCTTCAGCGAGGAGGAGCTGGTCAGGACGCTGGAGGAGGGGGAGGCCGGAAAGAGGGGATGGGCGCCCCACACCGCGAAGTTCATCGATGCGGCGGAAAAGGCCGCCTCGCAAACGGAGTGGAAGGAGATGCCGCTTGAGGGCATAGTAAGGAAGGCCAGGGCGGAGAAGGAGGAGAAAAAATAGCAACCTTTTAAACAAGAGGGGGAGAAATGGGCGCCATGATGAAGATAGAGTTCAGGAAGCTCAAGCCGCTGAGGGCAAAAAACGCGACCGTCATCGTCGGCTTCCCGACCTCGGGGCTCGTTGGGAGCATAGCCGCTTCTTATCTCACCAGCAAATTGGACATGGATTTCGTGGGCTATTATACGAGCGAGAAAATACCACCTGTCACCGCGATACACGACTACAAGCCGCTTCCGCCCATAAGGGTCTATGCGTCCGAGGAGAAGCACCTTATCGTAATATTGTCGGAGATAGTGGTGCCCATTTCGATATCAATGGAGATGGCGAAGCACATCGCGGACATGGCGGAAAAGGTCAATTCGCCGATGGTGATCACGCTCGGCGGGATTTCCCAGAACGAGGAGGAGCACTCTGTTTATGCTATTTCCACGGACAGCAAACTGGCCGAGGACCTTGTCAGGAGAAAGCTGGTCAAGAAGGTAAAGGAGGGGGCGACGACGGGCGTTGTCGGGCTGCTCCTTTTCCCGGACATCGTGAAGCAGCCGGTGCTCGCGCTCCTGGGGGAGGCGGAGACCGAGAGGCCGGACCCCGGGGCGGCGGTGGACGTGCTGCGCGTGCTTTCCAAGATAATAGAAGTGCCTATAGATACGGAGGAGCTGGAGAAGGAGGCGGAACTCCTCGCGCAGGCTGCGAGCGAATCCGTGATAAGCTCCAAATTGCTGAAGAGGAAATTGGGCTCCATGTACGGATAATCACATTCTTATTTCCTAATCCGCTGCGTAAGGAGTGCGTTCAAAGAGTTTCAAAGTGAAGTGCGGGGGGTTATGATTACCCTAAAGAGAAGGGGGGTGTCCCCCCTTCCTCTTGGATGCAGGGGGCAGGATTTGAACCTGCGGAGACCCTAAGGTCACAGGATCTTAAGTCCTGCGCAGTTGGCCGGGCTTTGCTACCCCTGCGTACGGATAAAGAGGGGGATTAGGAAATTTAAACCTGCCCCTAAGTGTGGATGAAACTATAACAACGCATTCAGCACGTGGGAAAAATATGCCTCGATTGCAGCCGGCGTGGGATTCTTCAGGACCGTATTGACCCACGCATCCCTTTCAAATGCCAAAATGGCAAGGTCCCAAGTGCAAAGGGGCATGTGTGAAGAACCTGCCGAGATTACTCCGCCCGGCTTTTGGAGATTGAGCTCAACGACGGAAGTACGCAGCTCGTTTTCGTTGGCCCACACACCCGTCAGAAGAAAAACCGGGCCTTTCGTTTCATGAACGCAAGCCACGGCGACGGAAAGGGGGCTTTCGGAAATAGATGGCATGGCGGGCTTTGGCAACCGGTCAAACGCAACCAATGTGGCCGCTCTGATTAGTTCCCAGCCAGGGATTTGACGACCTTCCCTAGCAGTAACACCATACAATTTAACTTTCGAATTGAGAACCCCGCAAGCACTTCCATCCACCACTCCGAGGAAGCGAATGGGCCTAGGCGTGTATATTGTCATGTAGATATTATGGTTAATTGTGTTTATAAATGTATTTGTGAAGGATAAGGAAAATTAAAATGAAAAAAGAGATTCAGGCAAACAGGTGCAGCCCATACGCCATTATCGCGGAGGCGAAAACCAGCGAAACGGTGTTCACCACCTTGATTAGCGCATTGAGGGCCGGGCCCGCGGTGTCCTTAAGCGGGTCGCCGACCGTGTCCCCGACAACCGCCGCCTTGTGCGCGTCGCTTCCCTTCCCGCCGTAAACCCCGTCCTCTATGAGCTTCTTGCCGTTGTCCCATGCGGCTCCGGAAGTGCACATGAACAGCGCCATCATCAGGCCACTTGCAATCGTTCCTGCGAGCATCCCTGCGAGCGCGTTAACCCCGAACACTATTCCAACAACTATGGGCGCAAGGACCGCCATTATGCCGGGCACCGCAAGCTCCGCGAGCGCGGTCTTCGTGCTGATGTCAACGCACTTCGCGTAATCCGGCTTGCCTTTCCCGCTCATCAGCCCGGGTATTTCCCTGAACTGCCTCCTCACTTCCTCCACTATCTGGAACGCCGCCCTTCCGACCGCGGTCATGAGGAAGCTGGAGAACAGGAACGGTAGCATGGCGCCCAGGAACAGCCCCACCGTGACCATCGGATCCAAAAGGCTCACCGAGGTTATGTGCGCCTCCTCGGCGAACGCCACGAAGAGGGCGAGCGCGCCGAGCGCCGCGCCTCCGATTGCGAAACCTTTGGTCGTTGCCTTTGTGGTGTTCCCCACGGAATCCAGCTCATCCGTTATCTCCCTCACCTTGGGGGGAAGGCCGGACATCTCCGCTATCCCGCCCGCGTTGTCCGTAATCGGGCCGTAGCTGTCCACCGCGATTATGATTCCGCTGAGGGAAAGCATCGCCGCAGCCGCTAGCGCGATTCCGTACAGCCCGCCGAACGAATAGGAGGCGATTATCGCCGCGACCACCACGAGCACGGGAATTGCGGTGGACTCCATCCCAATCGCCAATCCCTGGATAAGGTTCGTGCCTGCGCCGGTCTTCGCGGCTTCCGCTATGCTCTTGACCGGGCGGTGGCCCTTTGCGGTGTAGTAATCTGTTATTGTGAACAGCAGCGCGGTTACGATTACCCCGACCACGCCCACGTAGAACATCTGCGGGCTGAGCGGATACGCGAACGCATAATAGCCAAGGATTGCGGCTATCCCGGTCACGAATATCGCCCTGTAGAACGCGTTCATTATCTTCCCGTCCTTGCCTACCCAGACGAATAAGGAGCCGATTATGCTTGCGACCGCGCCCACGGACGCGACCGCGAGCGGAAGGAGCACGTATTGGGGCGCAACCGTCACTCCGATAAGCATCGCCGCGATTATGGTGACAACGAAGGATTCGAACACGTCCGCGGCCATTCCTGCGCAGTCGCCGACATTGTCACCGACGTTGTCCGCGATGACCGCCGGGTTGCGGGGGTCGTCTTCAGGTATCCCTTTCTCTATTTTTCCAACGAGGTCCGCACCCACGTCCGCGGCCTTGGTATATATGCCCCCTCCCACCCTCGCGAAGAGAGAGATGAGCGAAGCGCCGAACCCGAAGCCGATCATCGGGGCGAGGCTGCCCCCGAAAAATGTGTAGAGGCCCGCAAGGCCTAGCAATCCTAAGCCGACGAGCGCCATCCCAGTTACCGCCCCTCCCTGGAAGGCGAGGCTGAGCGCCGGGTTTAGGCCCCTCTTCGCGGCTTCAGCCACGCGCACGTT
Organism: uncultured Microcaldota archaeon; assembly: GCA_903920925.1. Classification (GTDB taxonomy): domain Archaea; phylum Micrarchaeota; class Micrarchaeia; order Anstonellales; family Bilamarchaeaceae; genus CAIXOA01. The sequence goes on from CAIXOA010000196.1 coordinate 7,676, forward strand.
CGCGCGCACCGAGACCTGCATGCCTATGTAGCCTGCAAGCGCGGAGCAGATGACTCCCGCAACGAACGCAATCGCCGTGGACTGCCCTATGAGGAAGTATATCGCGGCCGCCAGGACTATGACGATGGGCGCAAGGGTGCTGTACTGCCTCTTGAGGAAGGCGTTCGCGCCCTCCCGTACCGCCGCAGAGATTTCCTGCATCTTCTTTTCGCCCGCAGGCGCCCTGCTCACCGAGAAGGCAAGCCAAAGCGCGTAAAGGAGCGCCAGTATCCCTGAGGCAAAAGCCAATGTTATGGTATCCATACATTTCACCGATTAGCGGATAAATATAGAAGAGAAAACGTTTAAAAAGGCGGACATCTGCCTCGGAAAGCGTAAGGAGTACGGGCAAAGAGTTGCAAAGTGAAGTGGTTTGGTTTCAGCCCCGATGTATGGGGCTGAAAGCAAAGAGGGAGGGTCCGAAAGATAGAAGAAAATAGGGCAATAGTTTCGCAACAGCGAAACTGTGCGCATTTTTCCCGCGGGAGAAATAGCGAGGGGGTTGTTACCCCCTCCGCGTTTCTTCTAACCGTACATGGTCTCTGGGGGCCTGGCCCCAATCATCACTGTCCCTTCCTTCGGGGTCTCAACCTCGCCGAACTGCTTCTCGAAGGACTGAACATTCTTGCCCATCCAGTCGGAGAGCTGCTTTAGCGTCGCGGGGGTCATGACCACCTTAACAAGGTGGGTTACCTCCACCACCTCGTTCTCCTTCTTCCCCTGCAGCGTTTCGGGCTTCACCGAGGGCATGTAGAATATCATGTGGAAGGCGCCCTGGGAATCGAATCCCCCCAATGCGCCGGTCGCGTAAACGGTCATGAAGTCCTTGTCCCTGCAGTGGACTATTTTCGGGTTTGCCATAAGAGCACCGAAGGGGTTAGGAAGAACAGGAATAAAAATCATGCAGAAACGGAAGAAAAACACTGCAAAAAGAGGATAAAAGAGAAAAAAAGGAAAAAGAAAGAAAAGAAGGGATTTAGTCCCTTCAGTTCCTCGTCACGCCTGCAACGAACTGCTGGCCTGCGGATATTGTGTCCTC
>CAIXOA010000197.1 GCA_903920925.1 uncultured Microcaldota archaeon
GCCTTTCCCAAAAACCTTTTCCACAACCTTCCCGAAGTCTTTCCCCACGTTTCCAACGTCCATGTCGCGCTGCGTGTCATGGCCCATGCACCACGTTTGTTCCCTCTCCGCGTGTTCCTTTGCAAACTTCGCTATGGCCTTGAATCGCGGAAGGAGGATTTTGCCCCGCACAGGCGCGGCGCCTTCGCTGATGCACATGTGCAAATCCCGTGTATTACTTTGGGGGTGCAAACGCAGGTTTCCGCCCGCGGGAGGCTGTCCGCTCATGTTATAATATATACATTTTTGTGTTTTTAAACTTATCGTCAGAACGCAAGGAACAGCTGGTTGCCCAAGACAAGCGCCAGGATTAATCCAATAAACAGGAAAGGCAGGAAGGGCGGAAGGTTCGCATAAACCCACACGTGCTTCGTCCCGCTTCTCTTCAGCGCCTCTATGTCCTTGTGGCTAAGCACGTTGCCCATGCCCATCCTCTTCATGTGCACATCCATCCTCTCCTTAACCAGTACGTCTTCCGGCTCCAGGTCCTTGACAAAAACCTGGTCCATAGTCGCCTCCATTATCGCATCCCTGTATACGAGGAATATGATGGAGGAAAGCAGGAGGATGGAGGCGATTGCGAAATACGCCATGGAGAAGAATGGCGCGTTGAAGAACAGGTATGCGAACAGCCCGTAGACGAGGAAAAGGGAGAGGTAAAGGTATTTCGGCCTGGACTTGGTTTTTTTATTTGACAGTATTTTGGCAAAATAAAAGATGGAGTAGAAGGCGAATATCGCCCCCCCGTAGATCAATACCGAGAATATGAGCGGGTAATTGAACGGCACGTTAAGGTAAGACGGATGTATCGGAAGGAGGAGAATTATCGAAGCGATTATGAAGACGTCCGCGCCCCCTATCTGCCCGAACTTGTACATCGCAAACCCTATCGCGAAGAATACGAAGGCGAGCACCACCGCATATACGAACACATTATAGTCGAAGAACACTATGTTGAAGAGGAAAGCCACAGCAAGGAACGCATAGAGGAATTTCTCAGGCACGTTCTTGTTGTTGAACAAATCGAAATAGGTCCCTATCGCCATCCCGAGGAGCGCAAGGAAAATCCTCGCGGTTTCCATGGGCATCACCATGGGGGAAAAGAGCAATTCTTCGAGCATGCGTTTCTATCTGCGCCTTCCTTTTAATCTTTACTCCAAAACCAGGTCCAAAAACCCGTCCTCTATTTTCACTACCGCGAGCCTCTTGCAGATGCATCCCTTTCCAAGGAGGGCGGAAAACGATGGTTCCGTCCTCCCATCGTCCCCGTTGATTAGTTCCTTTATGTATGTCCCCGCATCCGCGAGAATATCTGCGACTATAAATTCCCCCTCCATATTTGCATTCACTACTTTTGCATGCCTCTCCCTTACCTTGTCCGCCCTCCGGTGCATCACCCGGTTCGGCGTCTGCTGCTTCAGCATCTCGGAGAATTTGCTTATCTTTTCCAGATCCTCATTTGTTACTCCCCCTTCTAGCTCAATCCACGCCCTATACGTTTTCGGAAAATGGGAATCAGCCACCAGCTCCACATCCCCCCTTCCCGCCCTGAGCAAATCCGAAACCTCCACTTCTCCTCCGGATGCAATCTCCTTTCCTACTTCCTCCAAATCCAGTTTCCTCGCATCCGGATGGGAAATCTCAAGCACAAAAGGCCTTCCGGCAGTGTTCACCACGTCCACGTCCTCCCTGCCGGATGCGTGCATGCAGAAAGTCCCGCCGCTCCTCTTCACAAAAGGCTCTCCGATAATCTCCTCAACGGAGCGGTACATCCTCCCTTCACCGTTGCAATGCTCACACCCACGCCCCCCGCACTTTTTGCAGTCCCATTTAGTCTGGGAAAGCCCCTCCTTCAATTTCTTATACCTCCCAAAGAAGAAGAGCGGCTCCGGCTCCCGCCTTGCGGTAAAGGAGCGGAAATCGAACATTATGCGCCCGTCCCCTCCGGAAGGCGCATACCTCCGCCCGGAAATCACAGCAACCTTCTCGGAAAAATACCTGTTCGCAAAGGTCTTGATGCTTTCCCCAGGGGAATAATCAAACGCCTTTTCCTCTGCGGCAAGCACCCCCCGCGGAATAGTAGTAGATACGGAAAAGGAATCCCAGTCCC